>NZ_BAWZ01000033.1:0-46744 GCF_000698105.1 Geomicrobium sp. JCM 19037
CCTCCGCTTGTGCTCGCTGTGTCTACTTTGTATTCCAGACTACAAGTGCAACATCGGTGGTCAAAGTACGCCCCCCGTGTTTTCTATGTACTCCAGAGCATAAGTGAGACATCACCTCAACGCTTCGGTGTGAGGAAAGAAGACCAAATGCCCCATATATGCATATATGTGACACTTGGGAAAGAAAAATCATCATTCTTAACGTGGATGCGCTCATAAACGGAGTCAACGGTCACAAATCGTGATATAAGTGACCGTTGAGGTCCGAAAGTGCCCGGTTTGAGATCTGGATTGTCACATAAGTAAGAGGTCATCACATGCTTGTGCCAGGTGGTGAACCTTAGTCATGACTTTTTACCCTTCGGCAAACGTTTTTCGTGTTGTCCGCAACCCTTGCAGTGATCACTACGATCGGCAACGACATTGTCGATGTGAGATCGGCTTCATCAGTTATTAGCTAGGCGTTTGCCTTAAAGACTGATTTCGTTCACAGGTTCAGTGCATTTCTTTCGTTCAACTGATCTATATAGAATGGACGTGAAGTTTTCCTGATTTGCGCTGTTGTGTGGGAGGGTTAGACCAGTGCGGGGTGCCATCTTGCGCGCAGTCTGTTCCAGCTGGAGCGCAGATTCTAGCTGAAGTGCCAACGACACGCCTCGCAGGGCCGAAATGTAACCGCACTCGGTTCGGCGCGACTTGCGCCGATATCATGTGGGTATTTCAGAGCGAGGATGTACATGTGAGCCGTTAATCTGTTACCGAGTTCACTCATTCATAGGCCGTTCTAGCGCAACAGTTCATTAATATTTATATGAATTGATTTCTCCACCCATTTAGAATATCTCATGAATAAAAGAAGCGGATATCCTCTAATGGGACGTCCGCTTCTTCTATGCCTTTACACAAAGTATGTTTCTTATATGTTGCAAGAATAATCTGTAGGTGCCAGCGAAAACGTTGAAGAGGTGATCATTGTGCCGAGGGAGAGTTAGTCCGGTACTTCAGCACCTTCTTCTGAGTGGGCAAGTCGACTGGACGCCGCGGCTGCGATCGCACCGACGATATCGTCCAAAAATGTATGGCACTTTCCATCAGCATGGTCATTCAGTTTTGCGATGATGCCAGGTTTAATCTTATCGACATAGCCGAAGTTTGTGAGTCCGATGGAACCGTACACATTAACGATCGCTAAGGCGATGATCTCATCAATGCCATATAACCCTTCATCGGACGCCACGATGTCTTGTAGCGGTTGTTGTAATTTGCCTTCTTCGGCGAGTTGGTCAAGCTCTATTCCTGTGAGCAGTGCATTTTGCACTTCCCGTTTGGACAATACGCGAACGACATTATATTTGCATGTCGCTTTCGTTAAATTCTCCACATAAGGGGTTTGTAAATCAAAGACGAGATCTGTGATATCGTCAACAGTTACCCCTCTAGACTCTAACCGCTCGATCGCTAATTCAATGGATAGTGTTTTCACGTGTAAAACGCCCCTTTAAACAATATGGTAATGTTTACCCTCATATGAGAAATACAAACGTGCGGGATCATCAATAACTTTGTGCACCTCATCATAGAATATAAGAATATGCGGAGGTGGTCAGATGTTTGAAAGAAATATATACGATCAGTACGGTTTTCATTGTGATGAGCGGTGGCAACTTGGTCGTATGAAGGGTTTGATTCTGGTGGTCATTCTTATCTCGTCACACCTTATTCTCGACAAGAAGACAGCATGCTTATTCAATTTGAATGGGCAAAACAGTTGCAAAATGCAGGGATTGCAGAAATTGCCCAGCCTGTAAATACAGTAGGTGGGGGAAGTGTGGCAAAGATTGATGGTGCGCAACAACTCGTGTTCATGCTGCCGCAATTTGATGAACGACGAGCTGGGGAACTTCTCACAGAAGGAGGACAACTCGCCCACATCCACGACGTCAGCATGGTTGGGTACCAAATGTTCCTGACTTAAACTATTTAGGGCAGTGGTTAGACATTTGGGAGCGGAGAATGGGTCAGGTTGAAAGTTGGCATCAGCAAGTGGATGCACGGCGACAGAAAAACGATTTTGATCGGGAGTTTTTGTACACATTCCCATATTATTTAGGAAGAGCAGAGACGGCAATGCAGTGGCTCGTTGAAGAAGGAAGAGAGCCGTTGCTTCAATCATATGACGGCTCAATTAATCATACAAGGTTCTCCAATCGGTCTTGGTTTGCTACAAACGAACGGACGACTCAAGTGAAGCTGCCGTTAGAGTTTGTGTATGATCACCCAGCAAGAGATCTCGGTGAACGCTTACGGGCGGAATATCGAGAAGGGCGATTTGAAGATGGCTATTCTTTTATTTCTGAGTATCAAAATGGTCGAACACTTTCTCAAGGAACGTGGTCACTCATCGGTGCGCGTCTTTTACTTCCACTTACGTATATCGAAACGATTGAAAATCATTATATGAATGAAGGCACGCATGCGGAGAACCGTTCAGCAGACATTACAAACTTTGAAAGGGAGCTTGCCCAAGAAGAACGGTATTTACGCTACACCGCACAATGTTTGATGGAACATTTACCCTCAACAACCGCGGGTTCGTGGTTTACTCGAAGAAATTTCGCATGAAAATGTAAGTTTCCCCCTTGTAAAGTCTTCCTATTCGGTCTATAATGTCCATATTAAATAGACATTTGTTTTTCTCTAGTGAACAAGAGAGGTAGTCAAGTGATCGGAACAGGGGTGGACATTGATGAGTAGCAAACAAATTGTGGTTGGACTGCTAGGGTTAGGTACAGTAGGGAGTGGGATGATGCACATCCTCACTCACCACAAGGAGAAGTTGCAAACGAAAACCGGGGCAGAAGAGATCATTGTTCGCAAAGTCCTGGTTCGTGATCCGCGTAAAGAAAGAGATCAACGCATTGCCATTGAGCAATTTACGACTGACGGCCAAGAGGTTGTCACTGACCCTGACATTGATATTATTATTGAAGTAATGGGTGGAATAGATGAAGCGAAAAACTTAATTGAGACGGCGCTTGATCAAGGGAAACATGTGGTGACGGCGAATAAAGATTTACTTGTCCTACACGGTGAAGAGTTGTTGAAGAAAGCACAAGAGAACAATTGCTTGCTCTTGTATGAAGCGAGTGTGGCAGGTGGCATCCCGATTTTGCGAACGTTAAACGAAGGGCTTGTCGCTGATCACATTACAAAAATGATCGGAATTGTAAATGGAACGACAAACTATATGCTTACGAAAATGTCAAAAGAGGACTTAACGTATGACGAGGCGTTAAAAGAAGCACAAGAAAAGGGATTTGCAGAAAGCGACCCGACCGCAGACGTCGGCGGTCTTGACGCTGCTCGTAAAATGGTTATTTTATCTCGCCTTGGTTTTTCTGAATCCATTGATTTGGATCGTGTGTATGTGAGGGGCATGACTGGTGTTGCACCTGAGGATATTGATTACGGCAAACAGTTAGGGTTCACGATGAAGCTGATCGGTCTAGCAAGTCGTAGCGAAGATGAATTGGAAGTGTCTGTCGAGCCGGTGTTTGTTCCCAATGCCCATCCACTTGCTTCGGTAAACGATGAATATAACGCGGTTTATGTTTATGGGGAAGCTGTTGGGGAGACAATGTTCTACGGACTGGTGCGGGCTCGTTGCCGACTGCATCTGCTGTTGCCTCCGATTTTGTTAACGTTGCCCGGCATGTCATTTCCCGTGATTCATCACGAATTGATGCGAATGTTGTGAAACGAGCGACTGTAAAGGAAGTTGACGATGTAGAGGCAAAGTTTTACGTTCGGCTGTACGCACAAGATGTCCGTGGTGCGTTCAAGACGATTACTTCACAGTTCACAGCACATGGAGTTAGCTTTGAAAAGCTAATGCAAAGCCCACTGGATGCGGAAGAAAAAATAGCCGAAGTCGTCATTGTTACGCACGAGACGACACGCGGGGTATTTGACCAATTGATCGAGGAATTGAATGAGCTCGACGTCGTTGAAAAGGTGATGAATCATTATCGTGTGGAAGGTGGGGTTGTAAATGTCTTGGAAGAACAAGACCTTGCCATCGTCTGAAGCCAAGCCACTGATGAAAATTTCAGTACCAGCAAGTTCTGCGAATCTCGGTCCAGGGTTTGATTCGATTGGATTGGCGGTAAATCGATATTTGCATCTGGAAGTGTACGCGGCAGAGGAATGGAAATTTACATCCTCATCTATCCACTTGGCGAACATTCCTAAAGGTAAGAAGAACATGGTATACAAAGTGGCGCGAGCACTTGCTGCTACGAAAGGCAAAGAATTGCCAGCTTGTCACGTGCATATGCACTCAGATATTCCATTAGCCCGGGGGTTGGGTAGTTCAGCAGCAGCAATTATTGCCGCAATTGAACTGGCGAACCAGTTGGCAGACTTGCAGCTGACGAGTGAAGAGAAGCTCCGGTTTGCTAGTGTTCTTGAAGGTCATCCCGATAACGTTGGTGCATGTTTGTACGGGGGATTGACTGTCGGTATGCACACTGAACAATTTACTCGAGTCGTACTGCAGCAAATTCCAAGTTTAGACCTTGTGCTTATGGTCCCTTCTGAGGAATTACTAACGTCAGAATCTCGACAAGTGTTGCCAGACCAGCTTGATTACAAGGAAGCCATTCGGGGCAGTGCATGTGCCAATGTGCTAGTCGCCGCTCTTCTTGCTGAGAATTACGAACTTGCAGGGACGATGATGAATCAAGACCGTTATCACCATCCGTATAGAACTGGACTCGTTCCAGGGCTAGGAGAAGCGCTTGAAGACGTCAAGTCATACGGTGTTTACGGTGCGGCATTGAGTGGTGCAGGGCCTACAATTCTAGGTCTCGCGCCTTTTGGAAAAGGAATCGAAATCGCTGAACAAATTGCAATTGATTATCCGCAATATGAAGTGACAGCGGCAAAGCCGTGTGCCCAAGGCGTGGTAGTTGAACAGAATTCATTCAATATCGCTCTTTCATCATGAGGAAAGCTCGAGCACAAGAACTAGTCACATCGTTCTTGTGCTTTTTAGCGTGTGCCCAGTATGTGTGTGGATGCTATCGGTAGAGTATTGAACGGTGAACTTCGATTTAAAGTGCGTATAGTAACCGAAAACGGTCGATGTCCATGACTTATCAACGAAGCGCATACGAGTAAAGGGTGACAAATGGACGAACCATGAGCTCTTATTTAGCAGGAATCTAACCATAGACATATCTTTGGTTAGATTTTTAGTTTCTATGGTGCGATTTTTCAGTTGTAGACGTTACAAAACATCGAGAATCGTACTATAAAGGGTTAATCTCACGCACCCCACCCCCAACTCGCCAGACGTTTATAGAAGGGTTCCAAATTGTCACGGGTGTGAACGGATTCCTGTGGTTCGCCATCTTCTGCTCAAATTTGCTCATTAGCACATCATCATTGGAGTGCACATACGATGGTAAAAAAGGGGGAAAATGGATGCAGAGATGGTATCGTCCGTACCATTTTTATCAGCACAATCCTGCTTATCGAAATTACCCACCTGCAGACCCAACGATGTTGACTGAGTCCGTCCAGGAAATTCAACTGTTACTCCAACAAAGTCAAACGTTACTTCACGCCTTTGAAAATCAGGAGTTTTCATATCAAGTCATTAACGCTGCCCAACAAGGGCAAGATGAACATGTGGACCACCTTATCCACGCGATACCAGGGTTTACGGCACGAACAAACGTGAGTTATACACCAACTGGAATCGCTGTACAGCTATTCTTACCTGCGCAAAACCCACAATCAGATTGCTGTACATTATCAATGGAATTAAAGTGGGGGCAATAAATAAATCCAAGAAGCGCTTCGTGGAAGTACTCACGTTCTTCTCGCCGGCTCACTGAAAAAGGGATATTGAAAAACATATAACAATGTTTCGGTTGTTATAAGTAGAAAATTCCACATAGCTTATGTCTATGATGGGATTTTCTTAAATGAGATACCCTTTTTTGCTGGGATCCCCGCGTAGAAAGGCTACCTTCCAACATAGACCGTTTAATGATGGAATAATTTACGATCATAACGCTCCATGTTGGTGAAATTCCCACATAGATCGGCCCCGGTCACAAGTAACGTAGAGGGTGAGTCGTTTTTCAGCCCTCTCCTTTTCACAAATGGAGGTTTATAAGCTTATCCAGTCATAGCTCGGCTAGGGGAAATACACATTGCTAGGCCCACGGTTGCTGTAGACGGAGCAAGGCCGCCTATGTTTCTGTTTGAAGAAAGTTTCGTAAGTGATGTACCCATCAATCAAAAAAACCACGATTCTCATCGTGGTTTTTTGTATGAAATCCTGTAAACAGGCATTTAGAATACTTGTTCAATCTCCACTACACCTGGGACTTCTTCAACGAGCGCACGCTCAATGCCTGCTTTTAGCGTAATTGTCGATGAAGGGCAAGTACCGCAAGCGCCCATGAGACGAACTTTCACAATCCCATCCTCAATATCGACGAGCTCAACGTCGCCACCATCGCGAAGAAGGAACGGGCGGAGTTTCTCAAGTACTTCTTGTACTTGACCTGTGATATCTACTGTTTCTGTCATCATAAACACTCCTTTCTTTACCACCTATTATAATACCCAAAGGTGTAAAAATCCATGTTTAGGGTTATTTTTTCTCTAATTCGTTGTAAAATGGAGTCACAACTGGAAAGGGGACGGTCTTTATGGGAATTGAGGTTGCGGTTTACGGCGCCGAAAAAAAATGCGCAAGTTGTGTGAACTTGCCTTCATCCAAAGAGACGATGGAGTGGCTCCAAGCCTTGTTACACCGGAAGTATCCTGAACAACTGTTTCAGTTTGAGTACATTGATATTGGGCAACCGAAACAAGGTTATGAACAAATGGCTGAAGAAATTATTGAAGAGGATCGGTTTTATCCGCTTGTGACGATTAATGGAGAAATTGTTGCTGAAGGAGATCCAAAGCTAAAAGTCATTTATCGTACAGTTGACGACATTATTAACCGAGAAGCAGTATAGAAAAAGGAGACGGGCAACATTGCCCCGTCTCCTTTTTAAACGCCGCTATGGTATTTATACATCCAGAGGACGCCACTTTTTAATATCCGCGCGACACGTCCTTTAACAGAAGCTTTGTCGCCCATCACACCGAAGCCTTTTTTCTTTCCTAAAGAACCGAGGGTTCCTTTTAGTTTCATTTCAGGCATCGTTTCAGGTAAAGGCTCTCCTGCCCATTGCTTTTTAAGGATCATCACAATTTGCTCACCTTGTTTTTCAGCAAGTTGTCCACTCGGTGCATACGGAAGACTTGCACAGTCTCCAACGACAAATACATCGGGGTGATTTGGAATGTGATGATGCTTTGTTAAAATAATATGTCCTTTACGGTCTTGTTCAACTTCCATATTCCGAACGACTTCAACAGGCTGCACGCCCGCAGTCCAAATGACGGCATCCGACTGTACACGTTCATCGTGATTGTAGAGCGCACCGTCGCTCACTTTCGTAATATTGGAGTTGCTAACGATATCGACATCATGTTTTTCAAACCAAGAAGTAACATAGGTACTTAACCGTAATGGGAACATCGGTAGAATCGTTTCTCCTCGATCAAACAGATGAATGGTCAAATCGTGGCGACTCTCACGCAATTCAGCGGCCAACTCTACGCCAGAAAGTCCGGCTCCGACAACTGAAACGGTAGCGCGAGGTGGTAAGTTACTAATGGCTTCGTAAGTTTTCCTTGTGCTTTCCATGCTTTGAATACTATGTGTATGCTCGCTAGCCCCTGGGACACCGTGGTATTTGTCTTCAGCACCGAGACCGATGACGAGCTTGTCATAGCTTAAAGTCTCTGGGTCGTGCTGATCACCAGAAAGCGTTATCGTTCTTGATTCAACATCAATGTGTTGAACGTGTCCAAAGTGTCTGCGCACATGTTTTGGGAAAGGAACACGAATATCGTGATCTGATTCTGTGCCTGCTGCTAGCGCATAATACTCCGTTTTTATACAATGGTAAGGAAGTTTGTCAACGAGAACAATCTCGTAGTCTTCAGGCAAGTCTTTTGCGCTTAACTGTTGCATAATCTTCATGCCACCGTAACCGCCGCCCAATATGACAAGTTTTTTCATAGTGAAGGACCCCTTTTGTTGAAAAATGACACTGGTTGAGCGATTCGCGTGATCGGCTCTCGTTAAATCGCTCGCTGAAAACAGAATCTATGTAAAAATCATTTCGTAAGGATTGCACCTCTTAAAGTATAACGATTCTCTTCAATCCTGACAACAACTGTTATAAGTAGTTTCAAAACCGTTGATCTAGTCTAAAGATTGACGGTAGCTATAGGGATTGGATACGATGACACAAAGGCAGGATGGTGAAGACGTTTGATCCCTATTGTAGAATTTTGTATGAGCAACCTTGCCGAAGGTACCCATCCCGTACTAGAGGCGTTAGAAAGAGATGCAGATATAGATGTGGTAGAATATGGATGTTTAGGGAAATGCACCCTTTGTGCCAAGAAAAACTACGCCATCGTTGAAGGAAAAATAATTTCTGGTAGCTCTGCAGATGAGCTGCTTGAGAAGATCTATAAAGAACTTGAAGACAATGATTGGATATAGCCATGATGATGTATTATGAATTATTTAGAGGTGAACCGTTTGGATAAAAAGGAGCGTATCGTACAAGCTGCCATTGACGTGTTCAAAGAGAACGGGATTGAGCGTACGAAAGTATCAGATATCGTCAAAGCTGCAGGCATAGCACAGGGCACGTACTATTTGTATTTTTCTTCTAAGCTCTCCGTTATGCCAGCCATTGCGGAAGAGCTAGTCAACACCCTTGTGAAGAAACTCGAAAAAACCGTCGATAAAAAGGGACGCTTCTCGAAGCAGCTCGAAGATATTATAGCAACGGTCTATGATAATCTAAAAGAATATCGGGAGCTTCACGCCCTCGTTTACGCAGGGCTCGCATCTACCGAGCATTTGCGCGAGTGGGAAGAGATTTACGAGCCGTTCTATGCATGGATGACATTGCGGCTGGAAGAATCACAAAGAAACGAGATGATCGGGGAACACGTTGAGCCGAGCAGTAGTGCGAGCTTGTGATTGGGGTTATTGAAAGCAGTGCAGAACAAGCTTATTTACACGCTGCTCCTCCAGAAGAAGAGATTGTCAAACAAAAACGAGCGTTGTTGCAGTTTGTGCAACATGCTCTGCACGTTACGTAAACATTGCTTGAATAATGTAAGGGAGAAGATGAGAGAATGGAGTTGCTTCCGTTTCAGAACACGTGGCCGTATGATCGCATCGGTGGGGACGTCTATTTTGACGAGTGCCCAAAGTGCAGTGAGCCGAATGTGTTAACCTATATGAAACAAAAACAATTGCGCGATGCATTTGATGGTGTGAAAACGACATTGATTTTGCCATGTTGCAACTATTCTATGGTGATTATGCATGCTGATGATGACTATTTTTGGACGACGGAACGTTTAAGGAAATGAGGAACTGCTTGTGAAATTTACGAAAATGCATGGACTGGGCAATAGTTATATTTATGTAGACGATTTCATCATGAAATCCCTAAAGAAGAACAATTAAAAAACACAGCGATTCGCGTCGCCAATCCGTACACAGGCATTGGCTCAGACGGAATGATTTTAATATTGCCTTCAAATACGGCGGATGTTCGTATGCGCGTGTTCAATAATGATGGATCAGAGGCGAAAAACTGTGGGAATGGGTTGCGATGCGTCTCCAAATATGTGTATGAAGCGAGTATTGTCCGGTCAAACACATTCACGATTGAAACGTTAGGAGGGATCGTCACTGCAGAAGTGCATCCAACAGAGAAGGGTCATGTGGATGAAGTAACCGTCGACATGGGCATTCCTGCACTCGAACGCGCGGCGATCCCTATGCGAGGAAACGAAGATGAACTAGTCATAAATGAACGTATTTCTTTCGGCGAACAAGTGCACGCTCTCACAGCGGTATCAATGGGCAATCCACACGTGGTTCTTTTCTCTGACCATTTAGACACGGCTCATGTGCAAACCGTCGGTCCGCTCATTGAACAAGCGGCAATTTTTCCAGAAGGAACAAATGTAGAATTTATTCAGATGAAAACTGAACAAGAGATTGATTTCGCTGTATGGGAAAGGGGCAGTGGCATCACACAAGCTTGTGGCACCGGTGCATGTGCTGCAGTTGTGGCGGCCGTCTTGAATGGGAAAAGTAAGAAAGACGAGGAAGTAACCGTTCATTTGCCAGGTGGAGACCTTTACATTACGTGGTCGAGTGAAAATGATCATGTATGGATGCGTGGAAAAGCCGCGACCATCTGTTCAGGAGAGTTCTATTTCTAGTGATCTTCATTAACTTTTTGAAATCCAGTCATTTGGCGTCACTCTTACTTCGTTGCTGCATAGTTTAAAGTATCAAAGCTAAGGGGCAACGCAGCATGGATGGAGAGAAATATGTAACATACATTCAGCGATTTTTCAGCCAATATCCTGAAGAGCCCCGTGTCTATACGTTTTTTTTTAGACGGGGTTTTTCATTGGATGGAAAGCGATTATATTATCGGGGAAATTCTGATGGCTTCGGATGAAGACTTAAAAGAAGTCCATCAAATTCTAAAGAGCATGGTTCACACGGAGGACAGCATCCATCGGTTTTTGGAGCTGATGGCAAAAGCCTATGTGATCGCAGAATAATTCTGAAAGAATTGACAAATGATCAAACTAGTCATATAATTGTGACCAAATGATGAACTGTTCAAGTCTTATGCTGCCTAGCCATGGTGATCTCTAAGACTGTCAGCCAGTTTACTTTTAATGGGAGTAGACTGGCTTTTTTGCGTCTACAAATGAGAATGGAGAGGGTATACGATGAATTTTACATTAAGCGATGAACAAAAAATGGTTCAGAAAACGGTACGCAATTTTGTGGATAAAGAGATTATTCCGCACATCGGTGAGTGGGATGAGAACATGCACTTTGAACGCAGTGTAGTTGACCAAATGTCCACCCTTGGATTTATGGGCATTTGTATTCCTGAGCAATATGGTGGAAGCGGTATGGATTACAACACACTTGCCATTGTATGTGAAGAGTTGGAGCGTGGGGATACCGCGTTTCGGACGGCTGCGTCTGTACACATCGGTCTCAACAGCATGACGATTTTACAATGGGGGAACGAAGAACAAAAACAAAAATACTTAACGCCACTAGCGCAAGGCGAGAAGATTGGCGCGTTCGGATTGACAGAACCGAATGCAGGTTCTGACGTGGCTGCGATGAATACAACAGCGAAGAAAAATGGCGATCACTATGTGCTGAATGGGTCAAAGACATGGATTTCCCTTTGTGATGTAGCAGACACATTTATCGTATTTGCGTATACCGGCGAGAAAGACAAAAAGCATTCCAGCATATCGGCATTCATCGTGGAACGTGATTTTGAAGGCTTCAGCTCGAAAGCGATTAAAGGCAAGCTTGGCATTCGTGCAGGAAATACAGGCGAAATCTTCTTTGACAACGTAAAGATTCCAAAAGAAAATCTGTTAGGTGAAGAAGGAGAAGGGTTCAAAATTGCAATGTCGGCGTTGGATAATGGTCGTTTCACTGTCGCTGCAGGCGCATGTGGTCTCATTATGGCAAGCCTTGAAGCATCTGTGTCTTACTGCCATGAACGAAAGACATTTGGTACAGAGATTGGGAAGCATCAACTCGTCCAACAGATGATTGCCAACATGGAAGCCAACCTACAAATCAGTCGCTTGCTCGTTTTCAAGGCAGGGGAATTGAAAAACGAAGGCGTTCGGAATACTCGGGAAACATCGCTTGCCAAATGGCAATCGTGTAACTTTGCAAACGAAGCAGCGAATGATGCTGTTCAAATACATGGAGCATACGGTTATTCCAATGAGTACCCTGTTGAGCGGTATTTACGTAACTCAAAAGCTCCAGTAATCTATGAAGGAACGCGTGAAATTCATACACTGATGCAAGCACGATATGCGCTAGGGTATACAGAAGATAAACCACTCCGAAAGATGTTACCTGCGTGGCCTTTTGAAAAGTCAACAGTCGCACAAGACTAACTCATACAGGAGGTAGATGATGCAAGGAGCACTAAAAGGTGTGAAAGTCCTCGATCTTTCTAGAGTATTAGCAGGACCGCTCGGCACGATGTTGCTTGCCGATTTAGGAGCAGAAGTTGTGCGTGTTGAGCAGCCTGGAGGAAGTGACGACATTCGGCACTGGTGGCCGTTCGCTGGGGAAGAAAGCACGTACTACTTGTCGGCAAATCGCAACAAAAAGTCCATCACTTTGAACTTAAAAAGTGAGCGAGGGCGGAGCTTGTTTGAAGATATGGTCCAAAAGGCCGATGTGGTCGTTGAGAACTTTAAAGCCGGAACACTCGCACGACTCGGCTTAAGTTATGAGCATCTCACTTCAATAAATTCGAAAATAATTCTCTGCTCTGTGACTGGGTACGGTCAAGATGGTCCTTATCATAAACAGCCAGGGTATGACCCTGTCATTCAAGCAGTCGCTGGACTTATGGATGTCACTGGCGAAGCAGATGGAGAGGCGACACGTGTCGGCACACCAGTTGTAGATATTATGACTTCCCATTATGTGTGCATTAGCATTCTAGCGGCATTACGTTCACGAGACGAGAGTGGAAAAGGGCAGCACATTGATCTCTCTTTGTTAGATGTTCAAGTGAGTTCCCTAGCCAACATCGCTAGTAGCTACTTAATGAACGGACATGTGTCAAAGCGGGCAGGAAATGCACATGGGAATATTACACCATATGAAACCTTTCTTTGTCGTGATAAGCCGCTCATGATCGCTGCAGGCAACGACCGGATGTTTGCTGCACTGTGCAACGTCATTGGTCAAGAGTCATTAGCCGAGGACCCCCGTTTTCGTACGAATGCCGACCGCATCGCTCATCGAGGTGAACTAAGAGAGATTCTTGAGTCAGTATTTAAGACAGAACGAGCAGATGCATGGGCGGAGAAATTGGCCGCAAATCAAGTGCCTTGTGGACCAGTAAACAACATTGAGCAAGTATTCCAGCATGACCAAGTGAAACATCGAGACATGGTCGTTGAGCATTCTCATTCATCACTTGGAATGTACAAAGGTGTTAGAAACCCGATTCTTTCTGATGGGAATGCGCTAGATGTCAACAGTGCACCGCCCACACTCGGAGAACATACAACGTCATTTTTGTCGGAATGGTTTAATTTTGATCAAAAAACGATTGATGATCTAAAAAAGAGGGTATCATATAGACAGAGGCTTTTTGCTCTGTGCAATTGAACAAACGTGGCTAACTGTTGCAGAAGATGCAGGAGTAGCCTTCGTTTGTTTTTATGTTTATGCGTACAGAGAATTTTCAGTTGGGGGCGAAACAGCATGTATACGTATAAAAAAGAATGGTCGTTAGAAACAAACGAATCAGCGGTAATTATTGGTGTCGGCACGGAAGATGCCGGATTACCAGACGCATTAACGCATGGAACGAAGGATTTACATGATTTGCTTAACAAGAAATATTCCCACATAAAAAAGCAAAAAGGAAAAGTGATAAGCTTTACGGTCCCATCAGGAAGTGAATGGACGACGCTTATTTTTGTTGGCAAGGGGGACGATACGGAAATTTCATCTTTGAAAGAGGCATTAGGCGCAGGTTTCCAAGCTGCTTCAGACGATGCGAAAGTAGCGGTGTTAATCGATACATTTACGAATGATCGCTTTGATTCTTCCGATGTTGCACAAGTAGCTGCAGAGATGGGCCATGTGTCCACATACACCTTTGATGCGTACAAAACAAATAAACAAGAAAAGCCAGATCAAAGTATCACATTCTATACGAACGGTGAGGCGAATGAGGCGGCTATTGTAGCTGGTACAGCGACGGCGAAAGGGGTAAATCTGGCGAGAACACTCGTAAACATTCCGGCCAATGATTTGACGCCAGTAGCGCTTGCTGGTGAAGCAAGAGCATTGGCAAGCCGTTTCGACCATTTCTCATTTGATGTGTTGGGCAATGAACAACTTGAAGAAATGGGTATGGACGCGTTACTTTCAGTGAACAAAGGTTCAGATCTGCCAGCACAAATGATTGTTCTTCGATATCAAGGGCAAGAAACGTGGAGTGAACCCCTCACTTTTGTCGGAAAAGGTTTAACTTATGATACTGGCGGGTATTCATTGAAACCAGCGGATGGTATGAAAACGATGAAGTCTGACATGGGTGGTGCAGCTTCCGTTCTTGGTGCGATGGAAGTCGTGGGTCACCTTCAGCCAGACGTGAATGTAATGGCCGTCATCCCGTCTACAGAGAACATGGTAAATGGACAGGCTATGCGTCCCGGTGACGTGATTGGCTCCTTTGATGGGCAAACGATTGAGGTGACGAATACCGATGCTGAAGGTCGACTTGCTCTAGCGGACGGAGTGTCTTATGCAAAGCATCTCGGTGCAGCGAAGATTGTTGATGTTGCAACCCTTACAGGTGCATGTGTCGTTGCCCTCGGTGACGTCGTTACGGGTTCGGTATCGAATAACGATGATTTTTATGCTCAAGCAGAAGCAGCAGCGAAACAATCAGGAGAAGCGATCTGGCGTTTTCCGACACATCCTCATTATTATGAGATGCTTAAGCAAACAGACGTTGCTGACTTGAATAATGCTCCAGGTCGATTAGCAGGAAGTATTACGGCAGGTCTTTTCATACAATCATTTGTAAAAGACACTCCATGGGTTCACTTGGATATTGCCGGTACATCATTCCTTGATCGTGTCACGCCAATGGGGCCAAAAGGTGGAACTGGCGTGATGGTACGTACATTGGCAACAATGGCGTTAGATCAGTAGACGAATCGCAAAGGAGAGGGTCTCGATCGCATTTCAACATACTCGTTTTATCGCAGGACATGCAAAGTTACCACAAGGTATGGCAGCGAAAAGCGTGTTCGACACATTAACCATTACCGCGGAAGTTGATTATAAGTATGGCGTGATCCTTGAAGCTTCTTGTACATTAGCGACTGATCATGGCCGCCAGTACATCCACGACCTTCTTAAAGGGATTAGCCTTAGGGAAGGCCCAGAGGAAGCGGAGAAATCGTCGAGGAGTATTATAAAGGCAAGGCCGCGAACGCGCTTGTTGCGGCTGTTAGAGATCTTCATAAGCAATACGAATTGCTCTAATCTAAAGGGGGTCATGCATGTGCAGTGACCCCCTTTCTTGATTATTAAGAGGAGGAACCCACATGCGTTACCAAAAAACAATGACTGCAGGAGAAGCCGTAGTAGAGTGTATGAAGATTGAGAATGTTACACGGGCATTTACAGTGCCTGGGGAAAGTTTTTTGGCAGTACTTGATGCACTTGAAGGACAAGAGAGCATTGAATTGATCGTGAACAGGCATGAAGGCGGTGCCGGTTTTATGGCGGAAGGTACGCAAGATCCACAGGCAAGGTCGGCGTTGCTATGGCTACAAGAGGTGTTGGGGCAGCGAATATCTCCATCGCTGTGCATACTGCATTTCAAGATTCCACACCAATGGTCGTTTTCTTAGGTCAAGTGAAGCGTGAGTTTCTCGGCCGTGAAGGATTTCAAGAAGTGAACTTTGATCATAACTTCAATGAAATTGCCAAATGGACGACAGAAATTCGAGATAGTCACCGGGTTCCTGAACTCGTTCAAAAAGCCTTTCGCGTCGCGCAAACAGGTAGACCAGGTCCAGTTATTGTTTCGTTACCTGAAGATATGCTGACAGAAACGACAACGATGAATTTTGGTCCCCCGACATCCATTCCAGCTCCTTCTCCTTCAACGATTGAAGTCGAAACATTCAAACGCCTGTTTGGAGCAGCTAAGAAGCCGATCGTCATTGCAGGTGGTGGGGTAAGTTCATCAGAAGGCGAGTTGGCATTACGTCAATTTGTTGAGAAATTCAAACTACCACTCATTGCTGGCTTTCGTAGACAAGGAATTATTGATAATGATCATGAGGCGTACATTGGCCATATGGGCCTTGCCGCAGCGCCAACACTTGTGATCATTTTAAAGAAGCGGACCTTGTCATTGCGATAGGAACAAGGCTTTCAGAAGCGACTTCTCAAGATTATACGTTGTTACGATGGGACCAAACGCTTATCCATATTGATATAGACGAGAATACAATTGGAAAAGTTTATCCACCTGATTTAGGCATTGTTTCTCATGCTGTCAATGCGCTGCAAGCCTTTACTGACGTTGTGGTAGAGGGGGATTGGAGTGATTGGCAAAAAGTGTGTCGAAAGTCTCATAGTGAGTTGATGGCTGTAGAAACGGATGATTCAATTTATAGCCACGTGATGGAGACGTTAAATGAGGAATTGGATCCCAATGCCGTCATTACATGTGATGCTGGAAACTTTGCCACATGGTTGCACAACCAACTCGTCATTAAAGACTCACACCTGTTTTTAGGTCCAACGAATGGAGCCATGGGTTATGGCATCCCATCAGCGATTGGAGCAAAAATCGCAGAACCACACCGAACGGTTGTATCATTTAACGGCGACGGTGGAGGCATGATGACCATTCAAGAGATTGAAACGTCCGTCAGGCATAAAGCTCCTATCATCATCTTGCTATTTGATAACCAAAATTATGGAACCATTCGCATGCACCAAGAAATGTACTACCCAGATAAGGTGATTGGTACAGCATTAGGAGAAGTAGACTTTGCAAAAGTGGCTGAAGGGATGGGCGCGATTGGCATGGAAGTGAAATCGAAAGATGAGTTTCTGCCGGCCTTTCAAAAAGCGCTTCAACAAGATCGCACCGTGCTCATCGATATCAAATGCTTCGAAGAAAACTACGTCGCCAATCGAAAAACGTATGAAGATGTAAAGGGTTCAAAAGTGTAGAAAAAGGGATCATCAGCTGATGATCCCTTTTTTCCTACTTTAATAAGCTGTTAATGCGTACTGCTGCTTCATCTAACGCTTCTTGTGGTGTTTGATTGTACTCAATTAATGCAGATGTTATTGCATCGTTCAATATATTTTGAGCTTCGGCGTAATTCGCGTTTAGTGGACGAGGACCTGCATACTCAAGTTGGTCAACAGCTACTTTATATTGAGGAACTTGCTCGTATAAGGACTGCATTTCCTCACTTTCAATTGCAGACTCTCTCATTGGAAGATAACCTGTGTTTGTACTAGCAGTAACCGTCTGTTCCGGCTCTGTCATCCATTTAATAAATTCCCAAGCTGCCTTCTTTTCTTCGTCAGGATGTCCAGAGACCATGACAAGGTTTGCGCCACCTGTCGGTGTGCCGTATTGTTCGTTTTGAGGCATAAACGCGGTGTTCACTTCAAAGCCAGCTTCTTCAGCTATAGATAGGTAGTTTGTTAAATCAGCTGTAGAGCTGAACACCATGCCAGCGTTTTGATTAGTGAAATCTTGAAGAGCGACTTGCCCTGCTTCGTCTCCTGTAGGAACTTTAATGGTACCCTCATTGTACATTCTTTGGATAAACTCAACCGCTGCAACCCCTGGAGCTTCATTGAAAGTAGCTTCAGTCTCATCATCATTTAACACCGATCCACCGCTTTGTTTGACAAAGGCTTCGTAAAACCAAATGTTTACCGGCATGGTCATTCCGACACCGCCTTTGTCATTCGTTAATGCACGCGCATACTCCTCAAACTCTTCCCACGTTTCAGGTCCTGAAGAGTCGAGTCCGGCTTCTTCCATCATCGTTTTGTTAACATATAGAATTGGTGTACTCCGTAGATAAGGAAGCCCGTAGATGCCTTCCCCAATATAAGAGTTGCCCATTAATCCTTCTACAAAGTCGTTAAGGTCAATATTGTCTTCTTCTATATAAGATGTAAGGTCTTCGGTCATACCAGCTTCTGCAAAGGCCCCCATTGAAGCAATTTCATTAAGGGTGACATGTGGGGCATTTCCTGCTGCAATACTTGCTTGTGTTTGGGAATGCAAGTCTTCATAATTGCCTTGATAGTGCGCAGTGACAATGATATCATCTTGGACTTCGTTAAATTGTTCCACAAGCGCTTCGTTGTTCTCACCAATCTTATCGCCAAACGCATACCAATATTCTATCTCGATCGGATCATTTGAAAGCGATGCGGTTGCCTCCGGTGATTCACCTTCGCTTTCTCCACAAGCTGCAAGCATGAGTGCTGACATTGAAATGACGAGTACATAAAAATTAGGTTTCCACATTAGGGTAGCTCCTTTTTTGTATTATTTGACGCCCGTATAGACAAACGCACGAATAATTTGACGTTGAGCAAAGAAGAACATGATTAGAATCGGTACGACAAGAATCATATTTCCAGCCATCATAATATGCCAGGCAACTCCCCCTTCTACATTGGTCAATGCTGAGATTCCTACAGGTAGTGTTCGACTTGCATCTGAGGTTGTCATGACAAGTGGCCAGAAATAGTCGTTCCAATGCGTAATGAAGCTGAAAAGTAAGAGGGTAATGATTGTTGGTTTTGCCATAGGGACCATAATTTTATAAATAATCTTCCATTCACTTGCTTGGTCGAGTCTTGCGGCTTCTAGTAATTCTTCAGGTACTTGTTTAAAGCTTTGCCGTAGCATGAAAATTCCAAAAGCATTGGCTGCGAATGGTAAAATCAGTGCGAGGTGAGTATCTAAAATTCCCCAAGAGCTAAATTGTAGATACACAGGTAAAAAGATTAATTGTGTTGGAATCATAAGTGTAATCATTGTTAGCGCGAACAATGTACGATCTGCAAAGAATTGATAACGAGCAAACGCATACGCCGCAGGGACAATGGTTAGAAATTGTAGGATAAGGATGGAAAATGTGACGATTAAGCTGTTGATTAAGTATCTAAAAAAAGGGCCGGACTCCCATGCTAGGGCAAAATTTTTAAAACGAATGGTTTCAGGAATCCAGACGGGTGGAAACGTAATCGTTTCACTCAGCGACTTGACCGAAGTTACAGCCATCCAAACAAAGGGCGTAGCGAAAATGAAAATAATCAAAACGAGACCAGTGACGTTCAACAGTTTAAAAAACAATTGATGGATTCTCACGACAACCACTGCCTTTTATTGATAATGAACGCGACGACTAACGAGTAAGAAGTAAAGAACGGTAAAGATTGAAAGTACGATAAGAAGTACGACCCCAGCTGCAGAAGCATAGCCAAGCTGAAAGAAACGAAACCCATATTCATATATGAAGTAAACGAGGGTGCTTGTTGAATTTAAAGGTCCGCCCTGCGTCATAATGTCGATCGTTTCGAACACTTGAAAGCTGCTGATCACATTAATAATTACTAGAAAGAAGAGCGTTGGTGAAATTAACGGCAATGTGATCTTTAAAAAAGATGTAAATGGACTTGATTGGTCAAGTTCGGCAGCTTCGTAAAGGTACGAAGGTATGCTCTGAAGACCGGCGATAAGAATAAGTGTATTAAATCCGACGCTTTTCCAAATAGCCACAATGACTAAGGAATACAGTGCAGTGTCTGGGGAAGCTAACCATTCTGATTGGGGTAGTCCAAAAAGGTCAAGGAGCCAATTTAATAACCCATATTGCGGGTCCATTAACCACATCCAAAGCATAGCAATGGAGACAAGAGAGATAATGTGGGGGCTGAAAATTGCGCCTTGTACAAATCCATATAGCTTCGTTGGTTTGTTGATCCAAAGTGCAAGCAAAAGTGCAATAACCGTAGTGATCCCCACACTTAATAATGTGAATATGACGGTGTTCTCCACAGATTGGAGAAATTCTGGATGATCGTATAATTCACGATAGTTATTCATCCCTACAAAGTTTTTATCGGGACTTACGAAGTTCCAATCATGAAAACTTAGATATACCATATAGCCAATTGGATAGATAAAAAACAGCAAAAAACAATCAATGCGGGCGCGATCATCGTATACGGCCGGAGAGCCATCCATAAGTGGTTCATTGGACGATTCCTTTTATTTCTCGATCGACTCCTTTAGGGGGTGCAATGCATGAATTGTTTTTCTTGAAGGAGTAAATATCTTCTTCTTTCACAGTTAAGTAAAGGCTTTTCGAGTTGATTATTGGTTGTTGAAAAGTTTTTGCAAATAAGATGCCGGCAAAGGTGTCGAGTTGGTAAATGATTTCTGTGCCCAGTGTTTCACGAGTAAGGACGGTGCAGGGCAGTGAGAAGTGCATAGGGCTCGGTTGAGGTGCAAGCATTATTTTTTCAGGCCGAAACCCAATTTTAGTAGGTGTGCTTTTCTTCCATGTCGCTGCGGGCAGCATTGTTGTGTCAATAATATTCATGGGGGGTGTACCGATAAATTGTGCGGTAAATAAATTTTCAGGGTAGTCATACATCGTAAGTGGGGCAGCAATCTGCTGGACTTCACCTTTATCGAGCAAAACGATTTCGTCTGCCATTGACATCGCTTCAACTTGATCGTGTGTAACATAGATGAAAGTCGTTCCTAGCCTCTTGTGTAACTGGACAAGTTCAGCCCGCATTTGATGACGGAGTTTGGCATCTAAGTTTGAAAGCGGCTCATCAAGTATGAATACTTCTGGTTTTTTTACCATCGCTCGTGCAAGGGCAACACGTTGACGTTGTCCACCAGATAATTTTTGTGGTTTTTTGTGTAAATACGGAGTCAGCCCAACGATCTCGGTGATTTCCTCAATCAGTTGTTTTCTTTCGTATTTAGGTATTTTTCTGTTTTTTAATCCGAATTCTATATTTCCCCAAACAGTCATTGTTGGATATAGCGCGTAATTTTGAAAGACCATGGCCACGTCTCGTTTTCCTGCTGAGATATCATTTACACAGCGGTCACCAATGAAGATATCTCCGCTGCTCTGCTTTTCAAGACCAGCAATCATACGTAAAGTCGTTGATTTTCCACAACCTGAAGGACCAACGAGCACAGTAAATGAGCCATCTTTTATCTCCATGTTCATAGTAGGGATGACGGTTTCATCCCCAAATTTTTTCGTGATATTATGAAATGTGATTTTTGCCATCGCGCGATGCCTCCTAAATGAGTACGAGTTTACGGGAACGATCTGTAAAATGCCCATAAGGATCAAAAGGTGTATTTTTTTCATACAAGCTATCGTGTATTTTCTTAGCATTTTTCTTCAGTTCAATATCATCAATTTCATGGAGTGTGGTTTTTAATGTACGATTTTTTATGGAGACCGTTCTGATAACGGGGTGATCATAAACTGCAGCTGTCTGAATGTAGCACCAATTATCTTCTCGACAAATCGAGTGGGTATGGCAATGACCACAGAAAAAATAACCGCCTGGTTTATGATTTTGGAGTAATTCGTGGATGGGGTCTTCTTTAATAATAGAACCGTTAAACTCACTTGAACGTGTTGTTGTGTTGTAGAGAGGGTGATGAGAGAAAATAATGAGTGGTTCATTTTGATGGGAGTCTATTTCTTGTTTCAGCCAATAAAACTGCTCATTGTCAATAACACCACTCCAGTTATCTGGGCGCTTCTCACGTGTGGAGTCCAAGCGGATAACGCGCCCTTCACTGCAAGAATAGGCATGATAGCGTGGCTTACCTGTAAGCTGTGCAATTTCATCCTTAGTCAGCTCATAGAGATCATGATTTCCTAGTACATGTTGAAAGCTAGCAGATAAATGATTGATTTTTGCGTATATACTTTGTATTTCCTCTCGCTTCCCGTGATGTGTGAGGTCACCAATAGACACGTGAAAATCAGATTGTAAGGAGAAAAATTCAGTTAGGAAGTGTTGGAAAAAACGATTCTTTAGTTCCATCATTTCTTCTGATTCGCTTTCACCAATTGAATAGTGTAAGTCTCCAATGATTGAAAATGTAACCACGTTGCATCCCTCCAATAAGTTTTCTAGTTACATTGTAAACAACAAGTGTTGAGTACAAATGGAGGGGATTTAAATTTCGTAATAAGATGTTGAACACTCTGTTAAAAAAGTAAAAACGACCTGAACATAAAGTTCAGGTCGTTTCGTATCGTGTTAGTTTTAATAAGTTTAGTTACCACGTTTGTTCAATGACAATGTCAGTAATAAGGAAGTTCCCGGTCGTTTGGTCATAAATAAACTCATACGTTTCATCGAAATATGCGCGATTTCCTGCTCCATCTTCAATAGACGAAGTTGTAACGTCAACGGTCGCAACTTGTTCTCCGTCCACCCAATGTGGAGTCGTAACAGTTACTTCTTCAACATCATTATGAAGAAGTTGGTCAACGATGGTGTAATCTTCCCATTGAAACGGCTGAATATAAGCATCTTCATTCCATTGGTGATGAAGCGTTGCTGAAAGCTCAGGTGTATAGAAGTTTTCAAGCTCCCATCTAGGAACGCGTAATCATCTGTCATTAGAATATCCATCGTATGTTCTTGAACGAGAGATAATTCTTCGACAAGCTCCTCAGGCTGCATTTCAAATGTGTCGGCAGTGAATGGTGTCGTCTCTTCGTTAGTGTCATCAGCGGCAATCGGTGTAAAAGCCGTTACTCCCATTGCTACAAGCATGAGCGGTTTCATCAGTATTGCCCCTTTCTAATGATTTTTCTTTCTGGCCTTACTTATCTATACCCGGTAGCCAAATGTATAAACTCGAAATATTACATTTATATTAATGTTGTAACATTATTGTAATAAAGAAGGGTTACTGCACTGGAGAGGTGGGAGATCTGTTTCCAGTTACGTGCAAGACCGAGTGGGGGAATATTGCCATTGTCACATAAATGCTCTGATCGTCCTTAAGTGGCAGTCGCTTTAAGTCGGTATTCTCGTGAAGTAAAGCCAATTGGTGGACGGAAAAGGAGGTCAACTTCTTTACGTCGAGCGTAGAAAGTTAGCAAATCGAAATAAAAAACGACTGGCGAAGGGGCTTTTTATCCCTTTGCCAGCCGTTATCGTCATTTTAGGATTGTTCAATGAGGTTCATTTCTTTCAAATACTCATCGTAAGACATTTGCTTATCGTGCACCGCATTTGGTGTGAACTCTATGATACGGTTTGCAACAGTTTGGATAAACTGATGATCGTGAGAGGAGAACAGCACGGATCCTTTGAAGTCAATCAGTGCGTGGTTCACTGCTGTGATCGCTTCAAGGTCCAAGTGGTTCGTTGGCTCATCTAAGATGAGAACATTAGACCCGCTAAGCATCATTTTTGAAAGCATACAACGTACTTTCTCTCCACCTGACAATACTTTAGCTTTTTTCAACGCTTCTTCACCACTAAAGAGCATGCGACCGAGGAAGCTTCGAATAAAGCTCTCTGTCTGATCTTCTGGCGAGTACTGCCGAAGCCAGTCAACAAGTGTTAGATCAACACCTTCAAAAAACGCTGAGTTGTCTTTCGGGAAGTACGATTGGCTCGTTGTTACACCCCATTTGTACGTTCCTTCATCCGGTTCAAGTTCACCTGATAGAATTTGGAACAGCGTCGTTTTTGCGGTTTCTTCACTTCCGACAAAAGCGACCTTCTCATTAGGCTGCAATGTGAAGCTAACATTATCCAAAACTTTCTTCCCGTCAACCGTCTTTGACAAGTTCTCAACGGTTAACAAGTCGTTTCCAATGTCGCGATCAGGCTTAAATGCGACATATGGTGTTTTTCTGGAAGACGGTTTAATGTCGTTAAGTTCAATTTTGTCCAACGTTTTCTTTCGAGATGTGGCTTGCTTTGATTTGGAAGCGTTGGCGCTAAAGCGCGCAATAAATTCTTTCAGTTCTTTCACTTGCTCTTCTTTTTTACGGTTTTGATCCTTCGCCATTCTTCTTGCCAACTGGCTAGACTCATACCAGAAATCATAGTTTCCGACAAACAGTTCGATCTTGCCGTAATCAATGTCAGCAATATGGGTACATACTTTATTCAAGAAATGGCGATCGTGAGATACGACAATGACAGTGTTCTGGAAATTAATCAAGAATTCTTCAAGCCAATGAATCGCTTGAATGTCCAAGTGGTTTGTCGGCTCATCGAGAAGGAGAATGTCAGGGCTGCCGAATAGTGCTTGAGCGAGAAGAATTTTGACCTTTTCTCCACCTTCAAGCTCTGACATTTTCTTATAATGATATTCTGCACCAATGCCAAGACCATTTAAAAGTTGGGCTGCTTCATTATCAGCATCATACCCATTCATCTCGGCAAATTCACCTTCAAGCTCTGCAGCGCGCATGCCGTCTTCATCATTAAAGTCTGGCTTCATATAAATTGCATCTTTTTCTTTCATAATTTCGTATAGGCGTTTATGACCCATAATGACCGTTTCTAAAACTTCATATTCCTCATAGGCAAAGTGGTCTTGCTTTAGTACAGCAAGACGTTGGCCTTTCGCATAATGCACATGCCCATCTTGGGATTCGATTTCTCCAGAGAGAATTTTGAGGAATGTGGATTTCCCCGCGCCATTGGCGCCAATTAGACCATAGCAATTGCCTGGGTTGAACTGGATGTTTACTTCTTGGAATAATTTCTTATCCCCGTATCTTAGCCCGACATTTTCACAAGTAATCAAGCGTCATCTTCCTTTCAATGTAGAATGTATCCTAAACGTATACACGTTGTTGGCTGTAAAGTCGCTACCCCTTATCATATCATTGTTTTCGATGTTAAGCCAATTATAATAAACGACCGAGATTTCCCCGGTCGTTTAGAAAAGCAATTATTAGTAAGTTTTGATGACGTTGTAGAATGTATCACGCTCTACAGGGGTTTTGTTTGCACCCTTGATCATGTGGATCAGTTCTTTTCTCGTAATGCCTTGGGATGTTAAGGCACCTACTGAATGTGAAATTCTTTCTTCAATTAACGTCCCGTGGATATCACTAGAGCCGTACGTGAGCGCCATTTGAGTAAGCTGAGGTCCAATATTAATCCAATACGCCTTAATGTGATCAAAGTTATCTAGCATAAGACGTGAGATTGCAATGGTGCGCATATCATCAAATGCAGATGTACGCCTCGTTAAACCGGCACTTTGCTTACGGGGCTGCATGGCTAGTGGAATGAATACCATAAACCCGTTTGTTTTATCTTGGAGTTGACGAAGTGATCCATATGAATGAGTCGTTCTTCATAAGTGTCGATCGAGCCATAAAGCATCGTTGCATGCGTGCGAAGTCCAAGATCATGTGCAATTTCATGAGCTTCTAGCCATTCATCTGTTGAAGCTTTGTCAGGCTCATCTTCGCACGATATCTCTCTGTAAGAATTTCTGCACCGCCACCAGGTAGTGTATCAAGACCCGCTTTAATAAGTTCTTCTAACACTTCACGCATCGTTAGACCTGCATGACGAGCAAAGACTCTATTTCTGCGCCTGTGTAGGCTTTTACCGTTGTATTTGGGAAATTCTTCTTCAGTGTGCGAATGGTGTCTAAGTAATAATCAAAAGTCACATCCACATTGTGGCCACCCACGATGTGAAATTCGTTAATATTATCATTCCAACGTTCATTTACGTATCGAAGCAGTTCATCTGAGTCCATCGTATAAGCGCCTTCTTCCCCAGGTTTACGCTTAAATCCACAAAAGGAGCAGCTTGCTTCGCATACGTTCGTTGGATTGATGTACATATTTTCGATGAAGTATACATTGTCACCATTTTTCTGTTGATTTACTTCATTGGCAAGTTGAGCAACAGATAACAAGTCGGGAGTATTGTATAAAGTAAGGCCGTCTTCAATTGTCAATCGTTCACCGTTTCTGACTTTTTCACTAATGGCAGATAGCTTTGGGTCGTTCAGCAGTATAGCCATATAAAAACCTCCTTCGTAAAACAGCGGTGATGGAAAATACGGTCGTTTCCCTCATCTATTATACATTCCGCAGTAAGAATTGGAAAGTGACAGTGTCTCCCTAAATTTATATGTATGAAAATTTTCGAAAGATTTGCGGAATGTTTTGCTTCTCTCTAGCTTTTTTAGTAGAATGAAGAAATAAAGAAAATGCATCTCACAGAAGGATATGCTCAGGCGATTGAGCAGGAAGGAGTATCGCATGGCTCAAGAGAAACATGCCGACTATGAACAGCTGGAGATGTTGCGTGCGAAGATGGTCACTGCTGCCGAACAGCATGGACTTGCCCATCCTCTCGTTATGCATTATAGCCGCCAAATAGACACACGTCATTCCAATATGATGAAGACGAAACCAGACAACCCCGACGTCGCTCCGATTGGGTAACATGTTAATCGAGAAGACGTCTGTTGGATTGAATGCTCGTCTTTTGTTACAATACATGTAATCTCATGATTTGTGAGCCTTGGAAGGAGGAAGACACATGATCACGATTACAGAAGCGGCAGCTTCAAGAATTAAGTCAATGAAAGAAGAAGAAGGAAACCCAGCTTTTACTGCGGGTTGGAGTAAAAGGTGGCGGATGTAGTGGTCTTTCGTACGGACTTGGTTTTGATGCTAATCCGAATGATGACGACGTTCATTTCCAACAATCTGGCATTGATGTCATTGTCGATGAAGAGAGCAAACCGATTGTCGAAGGTTTACTCATTGATTATAAAGAAAATATGATGGGTGGCGGGTTTACGATTGATAATCCGAATGCGATTGCAAATTGCGGTTGCGGAGCCTCGTTTAGAACGGCGCAAAATGCCGGCAACCCAGAGAATTGCTAAACCGATGTAAAGAGGCGAGTGACTCGCCTCTTTTTTTTGAGGAGTGTACAAATGAAATTTTCGCTTATTGTATTGATGAGTTTATTAGCAGTGGGCTGCTCCTCCACTTCTAATAGTGGAGGAAGTGAAGCCCAAGAACGTCTTGACGAGACAGCCTTTACGATGACAATTCCTGAGCATAACGACTACGACTTACTATCGATTTATATAGAGGAATCTGAAGGTTTAGAAATTCTATATATGAGTTATGGAATTGCTACATCGGACACACCATCGACGGAACTTGAAGATTTAGCAGAAGAAGAGGGCATTGAGCTTGCAACAGAGACGATTTACGGTACGTATGAAGGCGATACGATCATTGATCTTCAAGTGTTTAATCAAGACGTACAAATGTCAGATGAATCCGATCGTATCGAACATACAATTGCTGATCACACAGTGTATGAAAGTACAACGAATCCTCGCGGAAGTTATCAATGGACGCTTAATGGTTATAGCTATTTGGTGACCTTTTTCGATGAGTCGCACACAGAGGATGAACAAGAGGAATTTATTCGGAAGATTATTACCGAAAATGAAGGATAAAAAAACTGTTTACACATTGTGGTGTGGACAGTTTTTTTGCAACAAATGAGCTGGCGCACTATATGTATAGAAACTGTTTGTCGGTACTCCCCTCATTCCACATGCTAGGTTAAAAGGTATGATCTTGCCGTTGTTTGTATTGGGTATGAAACGGTCAGTTAACAATGCAATCAATTCCTGGGTGGAACCCAACGGCTTTAAAGATAGGGTCATTTTTAATATCTAATAGGTGTTTCGTTAGTAGTGCTTGTGAGGTACTGGCTTTTAACTGAAAGGTGTATGTGTATGTTGGGCTGGATAAGGAACGCTTTTCAATATGGCCAAACAAGGTGAACAATTCAATAAAACGAACGGTGATGGCATAGTGGACATCACTTCTTTCTGGAAGATGAAGTGATGAGGTGAATTCTAATCGGTCCCAGTTAAACGAAGAAATCCAAATGACAGTTTCTCTTGTCGTAGTCGGTTCATCTTGAATTGAGCTAATACGTAAATACGCTTGTGCTGTGTGAACAAATGTTAGCTTATGGTTATCATCGTGTTGGATGCGAAGCTCCTCCAATCTATGGTGACTTAAGGAATCGATCAAATGTACTAATAATATAAACCGAAATTTGTATTTTGTCATGAAAAAACGCCTCGAAAATAATTTTCGAGCGTTTGGTGTTAAAACATATGTGAACTATGTCCAGGTTGAAGTCTTGCTTTTGGATCAATATAGGCTTTTGCATTGCTCACGGCTGTAGGAGCTTCACCAAAACCTGAGGCAATTAACTTTACTTTTCCTTCGTAAGAAGTAATGTCACCTGCAGCATAGATCCCTGGGATGTTTGTTTCCATTCTTGTGTTAACAAGAATCGAGTTTTTCGTAATATCGAGTCCCCAGTTTTTAATTGGACCAAGCGAAGAGACAAACCCGTAATTAACAATTACATCATCTACATCAATAATTTCTTGACGTTCACCTTTGACTTCTTGCAATACGACTTGCTCAATTCGCCTTCCATCACCGCGCAACTCTTGAATATCAAAAGGGGTGAGTAAATTTACATTGGAGTCTTGAAGTTCAGAAACACTATGTTCGTGTGCTCGGAACTTATCTCGTCTATGCGTGAGGGTCACATTCGCTTGTTTTTCAAGCATGAGTGACCAGTCAACAGCAGAATCTCCACCCCCACAGATTAAAACGTTTCTGTCTTTAAAAGCACTTAAATTGTTCACAAAATAGTGCAAATTGCTACCTTCATACTGAGTGGCTTCTTCAACGGCAAGTTTTCTCGGTTGGAATGCACCGACACCACCGGTAATGATTATGGTTTTGGAGTAATGGACATCTTTGTCGGTTTCAATGCGAAATGATTCATCTGCTAGCTTGTCGACCATGTTAACCGTTTGGTCTAACACAATGGTTTGATCAAACATTTGCATTTGCTCTAGCAAATTGTCCACTAATTCCTGTGCACCCACTTTAGGAAAGCCGGCAACATCATAGATGTATTTTTCTGGATACAATGCGGACAGTTGACCGCCTAACTGAGGCATGCTTTCAATGATCTTTACTTTTGCTTGACGCATACCTCCGTAAAAAGCAGCGAAAAGACCTGCTGGGCCTCCGCCTATTATTGTAATGTCGTAAAGTTCGACAGAATGGTCTTCCACGAGCGTACACCTCCAAGAATATGATTACACGAAACAACTTTACCATTATAACATTGCATCGGTGTGTCGGGAAATAAAAGCATACGAGACATTTTGCGACAAGTTCTGCAAAAAAGTGATTTGTGTATTGAAATGTGTGCGGCAACTGGCTATAATAAAGAGTGTAGAAATGTGAACGTTTAACGACATTAATTTGTTTGAGTATGTGAAAGTAATCACATACTCAAAAACAACTGGACATACCAATGGATTGGAGACGTGAGTACCGTGGCGAAAAAACCACAAATTGTTGTTCTCGGAGCAGGTTACGGTGGAATGATGGCAGTAAGTCAGCTTCAGAAGAAGATGGGGTCTGGAGAGGCGCACATTACGCTAATTAGTAAGCATAAGTATCATTACCAAACGACGTGGTTGCATGAGCCGGCTGCAGGCACAATGAAGCCAGATGACGCAAGAATTGAAATTGAAAAGGTGTTAAACTCGAATCGTTCATCGTTCGTCCAAGGCACAGTTTCAAGCATTGATAAAGAAGCAAAGAAAGTCACACTCCAAGATGGTCAAGTGTTTGATTATGACTATCTCGTCATTGCGGTTGGAGCCAAAGCCGAAACGTTTGGTGTTGAAGGCGTGTTTGATCACTCTTACCACAAGTGGACAATTGATGGTGTACGGGAAGTCAAAGATCATATTGAGTTCCAATTCTCTAAATATCGAAACGAATCCATTCATCATGATAAAGACCTCACATTTGTTGTTGCAGGTGCAGGGTTTACTGGTATTGAATTTATCGGAGAATTAAGCGAGCGCGTGCCAAAACTTTGTGAGTTTTATGATGTACCTCGTGAAAAAGTTAAGATGTACGTGATAGAAGCAGCACCAACAGCGCTTCCAGGGTTTGATCCAGAGCTGGTCGAATACGCTATGAACTTGCTTGAGCACCGGGGCGTGGAATTTAAGATTAACACACCAATTTCTGAAGTGAAAGATAGCCTCGTCATCCTTAAAGATGGTGAGGAAATCCCAGCAAGCACGATCGTTTGGGCAACGGGAGTTCGTGGAAATCCACTCATCGAAGAAGCTGGATTTGAAGCGATGAGAGGTCGTGTGAAAGTCGACCCAGATCTTCGTGCACCTGGTGAAGAAAGCGTCTTTATTATTGGAGATTGCTCGTTAATGATTAACGAAGAAACAGAAAGACCATTCCCACCAACCGCTCAAATTGCTATGCAACAAGGTAGTGCAGTTGCCGAGAACATTTTGTCTCTCATTAAGGGAGGATCGGCTTCCGCATTCAAGCCAGAAATTCTCGGGACACTTGCATCATTAGGCGGAAAAGAAGCGATGGGCACTGTGAATGTTTCCTTCCTAAAAGGGAAGAAACTATACGGTAGGTCTGCCTATTTCATGAAACATATGAGTGACAATCGCTACCTCATGAAACTTGGTGGCATCGGTCTTGTTCTTACAAAAGGGAGAAACCCATTCTAGGACTCATTCATCCGGAGGAGAATTGATCTCTTCCGGATTTATTCTTGGCTAATTTGTGCACAATTTATGAACAGGCAGTGTGCAAATTGACGATCATCGAGGGCTTTTGTACACTAAGAAAGAAGGTTGGAGGTGAGCGGCTTGGGCATAACGAGCTTGCCGCAATTAATCATTTCCATGATGTTGTTTTTAATTCTGTTTTTTGGAATTGGATTCCTATTAAACATGGTATTAAGATCCACGTGGATGATGGCGGTCATCTACCCGGTGATTGTCATTTGGATCGTTAATTCTGCCACATTTACAGAGTATTTCACTGCTCCGATTCAGTCATTTTCTGCAATTCCTGCTGAATTTGCAGCGCTTAGAATTGCTGATATCGTGATTTTATTGTCAGGTTTTATCGGGGCCATTATTGCTGGTGTTGCGATCCGTATGTTACGCGTGCGAGGCTATCAAATGTTTTAGATTAAACATCATGGCATGGATAAGGAATGACTTCACGGTTTTTAAAGACCGTGAGGTCATTTTTGTTTCAAGCAGCGAATAACGAAAGACTAGATTGGGCATGCTGTCGTAAGTAGAAAGCAGGTGATTGCATGTCCAAGTATGCTACGGGGTTAAAAAGGATTCTCATGGCCTTTCTCGTATTGTGTGCGCTATATGTAACGTATACACAATTAACGGGCATATCCACAAAAGATTGGACAGACGAGCAAGGAAAACAGGTGAATGCGAGTGACGATGAGATTCATCAATGGGCGATACGATCTCAAGTCCAAGCCGCTGAAGTCCTTGATGACGATGCTACGGTACAAGAAGCAGCTGCACAAATTGAAGCCAATATTGACCTGGACGAGTTTCCAGCGGTGAACGTAACCGCAACGGGCTATACCGCAGGTAGCGAATCGACTGGAAAAGAGCCTGGTCATCCGGCATACGGCATTACGTTTTCTGGTGTTCCTGTTTCGCGGGATGTCTATTCTACAATTGCTGCTGATCCGGATGTGTTTCCAATTGGTACGATTCTATTTGTCCCAGGGTATGGGTACGGAGTTGTCGCAGATACAGGATCTGCGATCCAAGGAGAAATTATTGATCTTTATTATGAAACCGTTAATGACGTCTATAATGAGTGGGGAAAAAAGACATTAATGTCTACATTATGCAATACGGAGAAGGGTCACTTTCAGAAGAAGAGTTTGATTCGCTTAACGAAAATCGAGCATTAGAAGTTTTCACACCCCCGATCTAACACAAACACCCCGAAGCGGTTTTCGCTTCGGGGTGTTTTCTTAATACAATGTTGGATTTATGAAATTGTATGCAGTAATTGCTAAAATAATTCCGAGCAGGGCACCAAAGAATACTTCAATTGGTTTGTGTCCGAGCAATTCTTTTAGTTCTTCTCGTTTCTCAACTTCTTCTTTATTCTGCCAGTTCTTTGCTTCGGTGATCAGTTTATTAAAGTCATTCATGAGTTGATTTAACATCGTGGCATGATAGCCTGCATGTCGTCTCACACCAGTAGCATCGTACATCACAATAATCGCAAACATCGCTGATAGTGCGAACATGCTGGAATGAAACCCATATTCAATCCCAATCGTCGTTGCCAGTGCAGTAACGGCAGCGGAGTGGGAACTTGGCATGCCACCCGTACTCGTAATGAGTGAGAGATCGACTTTTCTAGTGGCTATAAAGGCAATGGGGACTTTAACAAGCTGTGCAAGCACAATTGCAGAAATCGCCATCCAAAGAGGATAATTCATAAATATTTCCATACTCTTGCCAACGTCCTTTCTCCAGTTCAAACAAATGGACGGCCTCCGCCAAAGTAAATGTTTGGATGGTGAGCATTTACATATTATAACACAGTCAATGCCCATCTACACATGAGAAAGAAGTTGGAAATCAAAAACATTAATTGGCGGTTGATGCCGTCCTTTGCGGAAGAATGGCTACGAGCTTATAAGCAATTGAAGCGGCCATGATTGTCAAAATAATGTCTTTTACAAACGGCAACAACATCCATAACCAAACGAGGGAATAGGTGAAGTTGTCCGGGGCTTGAAAGCCTAATGAATACATCCCATACATCCAGTTTGTTCCTATGATATAGTTGATGAGAAGCCCAACCATGCTCGCAACGAGATATGTAAGAAATGATGGATGTTGCTTACGTTCAATTATCTTGCCAACTACAAATGCAAGCACAATAAAGGATAGTACGAACCCGAATGTTGGGCGGACGAGCATGCCCATCCCCCCGTGGAATTGTGTGAATATTGGAGCGCCTGCAAGTCCAACAAGTGCATAGAGGCCCATAGCTAAGGCGCCGCGTTTGCTACCTAGAATTGCACCGGTAAGTATTGCAATGAACGATTGAAACGTTAATGGAACGCCAAATATGACTAAAAATGGAAACATACTCGTAATATTCGCACCGACGCTCATTAAGGCAACAAACATGCTGACCAAAATCATGTCATATGCGCGCATACTCAACCTCCCTTTCTGTTTTCAGCTTAGCGAGTAGAAAGTTAATTGTCAACCATCATTTATAAAAGGTTAACAATCGAGAGGCGAAAAGCCGCACAACAATGAGAGCTCTTCACTGTTGTGCGGCAAGCGTCTACGTCGTTTTTTCTGGACCGGACGGTTTCACATTCATATCGACAGATTTTTTGTTTTGGGAAAGTACAACTTTTAAGCAAAGAGCGGCTACGAAAAACAGCGCGCCTGTAATGATGAATACTGCTGGAATGCCAAGGGTACCAGCGATAAAACCACCGGACACGGGGCCGATGACGTTACCGAGAAAACGGAAGCTTTGGTTGTATCCGAGTACTTCTCCTTGCATTGAAAGAGGACACACTTGCCTAATGTAAGCAGTTGTACAAGGAATTAAGCCACCAACAGCAATACCAAAGAGAAAACGGAGCGCAATCAGATGCCATAGTTCACTAACAAAAGCTTGTGGAATGAAGAATATTCCCGATAAGATTAAGAGAAGCAACATAATCTTTTCGTGCCCAATACGATCTCCAATTTGTCCCCATTTTCTTGTGGCGACGAGGTTACCAAGGCCAGTTACAGAGAAAGCCATACCTGCCATAAAAGCAAGGTTCTCCGTCTGGGTTAGCGCATCAACGTACAAGGCAAGAAGCGGTTGCACACTAAAATTGACGAGCTGAACGAGCAGGGCAACGACCATAATGACAATGAGCATCGGCGACGTACTAATATGGCGAATCACTTCTTTCCAATGGTACTTGCGGTTCGATTCGCCTTTTTCCTGATAGAGAACTTCCTTCACACCGACAATGACGAGCAATGTTGCAAATGCGAGTACGGTTGAAGTAATAATAAACGTCAGTTCCATTCCAACAGTATCGGCAATGAATCCACCCATAAGTGGGCCGAGCAACCCGCCAGATACAGTACCCGTTTGGAGTGTGCCTAGCGTTTGACCAGCGGTTCGCTTATCGCTTTGCGCAGAGATTAACGCCATAGAGGCAGGAATAAAACCAGTCGCAAGCCCCATGAAGATGCGCAGTATGAAGAGGGATTCAACAGACTGAACATACCCCATTAGAAAGACTGACAGAGCAATCCCGAACCCTGTACCAATTAAAATCTTCTTTCTTCCAAATCGATCTCCAATCCTCCCCCAGAGTGGAGAGACTAAAAAAGCAACAAGAAATGAGACACCAAAAACAAGCCCAGCCCAACGTTGCACCTCTTCTTGAGTGTATCCGCCAAAGGAATCAATGTATAAAGACAGAAATGGCAGAACCATCGTCATGCTGGCACCAACGAATAGGTTGGCAAACCACATAATCAATAAATTTCTTTTTTCAGTTTTAATGAGATCACCTTCGTTTGTCGTACATAAAAAATAACCGTGCACGTTCGTGAGGAGTTAAGAAGAATCGATCAGGAAGAAAACAGAGGGATTGCACTTTATTTCGTATATCTAAATATTACCGTTAATTTTTGAATGCGTCAAAGATATTGCTCAACGATTTTACTTGAAATTCAACAGCTTTTTTTGTATAAACTGTGAATTACTCTTCTCGATAAAGAAATTCACACGTATGCTATAGAAGGATGGAAGGGGAGACACGATCGGTGAAAGGAAAATGTCCCATTGTGATTGCTCATCGCGGTGCCAGTGAAGGTACAATTAAAGAAAATACTCTTCTTGCATTCGAACGAGCGATTGTCGTTGGTGCGGATTATATCGAAACAGATATACAGATGACTGCGGACGGGCATTTGGTATGTTTTCATGACCGGGTATTTAAAGGTAAGAAAATCCGTCACCTTACGTACTCAGCATTGCGTAAATTGGCAAAGGAAGAGGGCTTTGACGTTCCGACGTTAGAAGACACCGTTGTGCTCTGTAAAGGCCGAATTCGATTGAACCTTGAATTAAAAGAAACAAAAATGGAACATGAGGTAGTCAATGTGCTCGCTACACATGGCGTGATGGAAAGCACGCTAGTATCCTCGTTCCAGTTATCCGTTTTGAAAAAGGTGAGGCTTGCTAGTGCTCGGGTGACTACCGGTCTAATTGTTGGGAGTAAGCGGCACTGGCTTCGAGATCGAAGGCGAATAAAGAAACTTCAAACAGTCGATGTAGATGTAGTATGTAGTCACTATCGCTACGTTAAAAAGCTTCATCATCTCAACGTGCCATTATACATTTGGACGGTGAACCAAAAGAAGACGATTCGACAAATGCTCGACTTAAATGTGGATGGCCTCATTACTGACGATGTCGTTTTAGCCAAAAATATCATTCAAGACCAGCAGTATTTTAAGAAATAATCGTCACCGGAAATCCTGTCCCGAGCATAGGCTATTGGCAAAACGATTCAAAAGGGGTTCGCAATGTCTAGCAGGTCTGAAGTTTTTGCTGCGTGGACGGTGGCAGTTGGTACAATTATAGAAGCTGTGGCAAGTACGGAAAGATTTGATTTAACGGATGAGCGGCGCGAACAACTTGAATTGGTGGGCGTATCATTACAAGCGGGTGGAGATGCGCTCGCTGTGGAACTAATAAGTGAAGATGAACCGGCCGAAAAAGTAGGATCGACACTGTTAACCATCGGGAACTTGACAATTCTTCAAGGATTGTTACGTGACGTGTCTGAAGAAGATAATCTTGTCTTCAACATTCAAGGTAATGGTCTGCAAGCATTAGGCGGTAGCCTTATACTAACTGACCTTGTGCCTTTAGAGAAAACCAAACCGGACATTCTTGTGTTTTACGGCTTATTAATTGAAATTACGGGGAATGTCATCCAAATTATTTCTTCAAAAAAAGAGTTGGCAGGTGGGGATGGGTCACGCTTGGATACGTTTGGTGCTTGGACACAGGCACTCGGTAGTGTACTCGGAGCCATCGGTGTAGAATTAGCAGTTGAAGAAGAGCTTCCTTCTGTTTTATGGTAATGTTTTATGATTGCGCAAGACCGTGCAGTTACGTAGAATGAAAAGTACGTATTACTTTATGGAGGGATGATCAATATGAGTTCACGAGTCGAAAGCTTTGAGCTTGATCATACAAAAGTGAAAGCGCCGTATGTCCGTCAGGCAGGCGTACAGCACGTCGGTACCGATGGTGTTGTTCACAAATTTGATATTCGCTTCGCTCAACCGAATATTACCAACCTCAATCCACCAGAAATCCACACGTTGGAACATTTGTTAGCTATCCACATTCGCGAATTTGCAGAGCCCTACGATCATATTGAGATCATTGACTTGTCACCAATGGGTTGTCAGACAGGTTTTTATCTTATTGTTGACGGCAAAGCGACGGTGCCAGAAATCATTGATATTTTGGAGAAGACGATTCAAAAGGGTCTAGAATATGATTACGTTCCAGCTGCAACGGAGCTGGAGTGCGGTCAAGCAAAGCTACATGACTTGGACGAAGCGAAGAAGTGGATGAATTACTGGTTACAACAAGATCGTCAAACATTAGAAACGGTATTTTAGTTCGCAGACATGAAGTGTTCACTTCATGTCTTTTCTTTTGGCATGCCTACCATGTGCAGCTGAATTATGCTTTAAGGTGAAAACTGCGATATGAAAAATCACCTTTCAGAACGAGGACAGCTTCGTTATACTAAAAATGGTACACCAATAAGAAAGGATGATACGATGGGGAACTCAGATATTGAAATCGCTTACAATGCTAAGATGGAAAACATTTTAAACATTGCTGCAAAATTGCAGCTTCAAGAAGAAGACATTGAGTTATATGGAAAACATAAAGCAAAGATTAATGATCGTCTTGTACATAAAGGCAAAGCGGGCAAGTTGATTCTTGTCAGCGCGCTCACGCCAACACCTGCAGGGGAAGGAAAAACAACGACAACAGTTGGGCTAGGTGATGCGCTGAATCGTCTAGGCAAAAAACAGTCATTACGCTAAGAGAACCATCGTTTGGTCCTGTTTTTGGAATGAAAGGTGGGGCAGCTGGCGGAGGGCACAGTCAAGTGGTTCCTATGGAAGATATCAATCTCCATTTTACAGGTGATTTACATGCGATTGGTGCAGCTAACAATTTACTCGCTGCCATGATTGACAATCACATTTACCAAGGAAATGAATTGGACATACAACCCCAATCAATTTCATGGAAACGATGTGTAGATATGAACGATCGGCAACTACGCCATGTTGTCAGTGGGTTGCAAGGCAGAACGAATGGTATCCCTAGAGAAGACGGTTTTGAAATTACGGTAGCATCAGAAATTATGGCGATTCTCTGTTTAGCATCAGATCGAAACGATTTAAAAACGAGGTTAGAACGTATTGTAATTGGCTTTTCTTATGACCGTAAACCGGTGACGGCAGGTGATTTACGTGCTGCAGGTGCAATGGCTGCAATTTTGAAGGATGCATTTAAACCGAACCTCGTCCAAACGCTTGAGAATAACCCAGCCATTATTCACGGAGGGCCGTTTGCGAATATTGCACATGGGTGCAACTCTGTAATTGCTACAAAGACAGCGATGCAGCTCGGGGATTATGCGGTGACAGAAGCAGGGTTTGGTGCCGATCTTGGCGCAGAGAAATTTGTGAATATTAAATGTCGGACGTCTGGCATTACACCTGCAGCGGCAGTGGTTGTCGCTACAGTCAGAGCCTGAAGATGCACGGTGGAGTAGAAAAGGTTGACTTAGACCGAGAAGATGTCTCTGCTCTTGAACGAGGCATGCCAAACCTTCTCCGCCATTTGGATAATATGACGCACGTGTATGGCATTCCTACGGTTGTCTCAATCAACCGTTTTCCAACCGACACGGATGAAGAGCTTGAGAAGGTTAGCAGTCTTTGTAAGCATCACGGGTACGCAGTCGAAATATCAAATGGTTGGGCAGAAGGAGGAAAAGGTGTAGAACCATTGGCACAAGCTGTCATTAATCTTGTGGAAACAGAAACGTCGAAACTGACGTACACATACAAAAATGAAGACCGGATGACCGAAAAAGTGCAGGCCATTGTTGAGAGTGTTTATCGGGGCAAAGACGTAAAATGGTCGGCACAAGTCTTGAAAAAGATTGAGCAATTTGAAAGCGCAGGTTTTGGTGAACTACCTGTCTGCATTGCCAAAACCCAATATTCATTTAGTGATGACCGCACACTAACGGGAGCTCCGGAACAGTTTGCTATTAGTGTGCGAGATGTGAAGTTGAGTGCAGGTGCAGGATTTATTGTCGTCGTTACTGGGGCTGTCATGACCATGCCTGGTTTACCAAAACAACCGGCAGCCGAGCAGATTGATCTAAGTGATGACGGTGTTATTTCAGGGCTATTTTAATTCGTTTTTGCATAGTGCTCGTCTGCTCGTTTGAGCAGATGGATGAAATTTAATTGATCACTAGCGGTTGTATCTGCCCCTAGCACATCCTTAAACATGTCAATCGAGCGCTCATGTTGGTCAACTGTGGACGAAGCGGTCGTGTCTTCTGGAATATTCAGTGCAAACCCTCTCATGTATGCGTCACTCGCTGTGAACTGCACACACATGTTTCCTGCAATACCTGTGATGAGTAAAGAACGGACATCCAATTCCCGTAGTAATAGGTCCAGTGTGTATAGAAAAAGCCAGAGAACTGCGGTTTTAAAACAAAGTAATCGCTAGTTTCTGGCTGCAGCCACTGTATAATCTGCTCTGCAGAAGAGCTGGCATTTTTACAATGTTGGATTACTTCATTGAAATCACTTTGCCACCTTCCGTAATTATCATTCACGTAAATTACAGGAATGGCTTGCTCTTTAGCTGCTTTTTTTAAAGTAGCTATTTTTTGGCGATCGTGACCGAAGAAGAAGCAAGTTCATCCCCTTCTTCAAATTGGAAGTCATTCATCATATCAATGATAAGCAGTGCTAAACGTGGTTTCATAATTCCCTCCAAACACGACATTTCCGAACTGTGATAAGATAATATGACAATTAAAGATAGCTTAACGATACAAGGGGAGTGAACGATGAGTAAAGAGCAAGAAGCCGCATTATTACGTATTTTAGAGCAGAATGGCAGAATTGATACATCAGTACTAGCGAAGATGTTAAATGAAGACGAAGAAACCGTCAAAAAAACCATTAAGCGTCTGGAGCAAGACAAGATCATTCTTAGTTATGGAGCGGTTGTGAATTGGAACCGCATTGAAAAAGATGCCCATGTGGCCGCAATGATCGATGTGAAAGTCGCTCCGCAGCGTGGGGTAGGTTTCGATGAGGTTGCTGCTCGCATCCAACGTTTTCCAGAAGTGAGTGCACTATACTTAATGTCTGGAACTTACGATTTATCTGTGATGGTTGAAGGACAAACGATGGAAGAAATTGCTCGGTTCGTATCCGATAAGTTATCAACACTCGAAGCAGTGTTATCAACGACAACACATTTTCGATTGAAAAAATATAAGCATGACGGCGTTGTTTTTAGTGAAGATGAAAAAGACCATAGAATGGTGGTCTCTCCATGAAAGATGTGCAGGAAGTTCAGCAACAAACCGGAAGATTATCAAAAGCCGTCACTCGAATTGAGCCTTCAGGCATTCGCCGTTTTTTCGAGCTTGCTTCAACGATGGACGATTGCATCTCATTAGGTGTAGGTGAGCCTGACTTTGTTACCCCGTGGAACGTTCGTGAGGCATGTATGACGTCTTTAGAACAAGGGTTTACTTCTTATACGGCCAATGCGGGTCTAATTGAATTAAGGTCAGCAATCGCTGGGTATTTGCAACAATCTTTTTCGGTAAGCTATCAACCACATTCAGAAATCATTGTCACTGTCGGCGCGAGTGAGGGGATTGATCTTGCGATCCGAGCGACGATCGATCCCGGTGACGAAGTGCTCGTCGTTACACCGTCCTTTGTTTCCTATAGTCCACTCATTGAGCTTGCAGGAGCCACAGCTGTTCCAGTGTTAACGGACAAATCGACCGATTTTAAACTGACTCCCGAGCGGTTAGAAGCTGCGATATCGGATAAGACGAAAGCTGTTATCCTATCGTTTCCAAACAATCCGACAGGAGCGGTGATGAGTCGTGAAGAGCTGGAGAACATTGCGTCCATTGTAGAGCAGCATAATCTTCTCGTCTTTTCAGACGAAATCTATGCCGAGTTGAGCTATGATCAAGACCATACTGCTTTTTCAGCACTTGAAAAAATGAAAGATCGGACGATTCTCATCTCTGGTTTTTCCAAAGCTTTTGCAATGACAGGGTGGCGACTAGGCTTTGTTTGCGCCCCTGCTGACATTTCAGCCGCAATGTTAAAGATTCATCAGTATACACTTATGTGTGCACCGACACAAGCGCAGCACGGTGCATTAGAAGCTTTGCGTAACGGACAAAATGACGTACAAACGATGGTGAAAAGCTACCATGGTCGAAGAAACTATATCGTTAACTCATTAAATGAGTTGGGGCTATCTTGCGAGATGCCAGGCGGATCATTTTACGCATTTCCTTCTGTAGACATTACAGGCATGGATGATCACGAATTTGCAGAGCGATTGTTAAGAGAAGAAAAAGTAGCCGTCGTTCCAGGCTCTGTGTTCGGTGAAGGTGGAGAAGGTCATGTTCGTTGCTCTTATGCGACATCAATGGATGCCCTGCAGACAGCGATGGAGAGAATGGCTCGCTTCGTTCAGCGACATAAAAAAGAATAACTCGTACACGGCGGTGTTTCTCTGGAGGACGAGCTAAGGTTCAAATGCTAATAGAGTAACAACAAACTGTTAACTGAGCACACGCCTAACACGTTTAAAGTATCGGTTAGTCCAGAATTGTCCGAGACGCATAGCGTCTACACGTAGTGCTTGGAGTATACTGGACTCTCGCGATTTATATCAGTTGAACGAAAGAAGTTCGTTAAGAACCAATGGATAGCTTGGTAAAGTGGAAACCTTGCACGAGTTGCGATCGAACTGTCCTCAAGTTTAGGAAGATCGCAGGAAAAGCGGTATATCCCCATAAACTAGGTAACAGAATGAGCAAACTCGGTAACAGATTACCGGGTTACGTGTACATCCCCGCCCTGAAGTACCTACAAGACGTCGGCGCGGATCGCGCGAACCGAGTCCGATTTGGCTTCAGACAGGTTGCTCGCTTATGGGCATTTTATCTGAGCTCCAGTTGGAACAAACTGCGCAGGAGTTTAGCGAGATTAGTGCCAAAATCGTTAAACTAGGAAAACTAGCGCGCAAAATGGCACGTTGAACTTGGCTCCCCTCCCCCTCAACGCCTACCGCATGAATTGGACAAAAGAAAAACCGCCCGGAAAGGGCGGTTTTCGTTATAGAATGAGTTGTGAAACAAACACTACAATAATGGAGAGAGGGACGACGACGCGAATCATAATGAGCCAAATGAAATAGAATCCTTTCCCAAATCGGCTCCCGCGTAGAAGTTCTTCTTGCATGATGCTTGGTTTCATTTTATACGCAACAAAGAGAGAAATGAGTAGAGCACCAAGTGGTAACAATATATTACTTACTAAGAAATCGACAGCATCAAAAAAAGTGAGACCGAATATGTGGAAGTCTGCAAGCAAACCGAACGATAAGTTTGATGGGATTCCCATCGCAAAAATTAAGAGTCCGACTGCCCAAGTGACGCGCTTTCTAAGGTGTTCCTTCCCTCGTACGAATGGGGTCACGATAATCTCAATAAGTGAGAACGCAGAAGTGAGCGTTGCAAACAACATGAGTAGCATAAAGATCATAAAGAACGCTTCGCCGAAGGCAAGCTGTTGAAAAACAGCAGGGATAACAACAAAGATTAGGCTTGGACCTTCATCAGGCTGTAGACCGAAAGCGTAAATCGCTGGAAAAATTGCAAGACCTGCCATAAAGGCAATAAGAACACTTAAAAGCACAACCGACCAGGCCGAACCAGGCAAGCTGGCTTTATTGTCTAAATAAGAACTGTACGTCACCATTACACTCACACCTAGGCTCAGAGAGAAGAACGCTTGACCGAGTGCAAAGAGGAAGGTTTCACTAGAAACAGCGCTAAAATCGGGTTGTAAAAAGTAAACGACACCTTCCCAAGCGCCGTCGAGTGTGAGCGAGCGAATCATTAAGATCAAGAAGATAATAAATAGTGCAGGCATCATGTACAAACTTGCTTTTTCGATGCCTTTTTTAATGCCCATTTGCACGACAAGAATCGTCATAATCATAAAGGCGAGGTGGGCAAGGCCAACCTCCCAAGGATTAGCAGTAATCGATTCAAACAATGCGCCATGATCCCCGTCAGGTGGGTTTGTTACATTGCCGGTAAAACTCCGGACAAAGTACGTTGTGATCCAGCCACCCACAACACTGTAAAAAGATAGGAGTAAAAACGCGGCAACCATGCCGATGATTCCAATCCAATGCCACTGTCCTTTTGGTGCGACTTTTCGGTACGCTTCAATGGCTCCTTCTTTTGTACTGCGTCCAAGAACAAATTCAGCGAGCAAAAGGCTTGTGCCGACGGTGAGTAGAAGGGCGATAAAAATAAAGAAAAACAATCCTCCGCCTTGCTCCCCAGCAACGTATGGTAAACGCCAGACGGTCCCTAGTCCGATGGCAGAACCTGCAGCTGCAAGAATAAATCCTAAACGCGTTCCCCAGTTTTCTTTTTGCATCGTTTTCTCAACTGCTTTCTTATATGTAGTAAAGTGTTATGTTTAACAGTAATCAGACGTTTCTTTAATGTCAATGGTACTTTCATGGTTCGGTTCGTGAATTCACAAGATTTACCGCGAACTTTGTTTTGCCTGTTTGCAAAACATATGGTATGATTTATGAGTTAATAAATGATTAGGGGATGTTTGAATGTCTGTAACACAATACGAAGTTGGCAGCATTGTTGAAGGTAAGATTACCGGTCTTAAACCGTTCGGTGCATTTGTTGCATTAGATGAGAAGAACCAAGGGTTGGTTCATATCTCGGAGGTTGCTCACGGATATGTGAAAGACATTAATGAAGTTCTTTCCGTTGGTGAAGAAGTGAAAGTCAAAGTCAAGTCAGTTGACAGCGACTCCGGCAAGATTTCTTTATCGATTCGTGCGACACAACCTGCCCTGAAGGGTCTGAGCAAAAAAGCGATCGCGGACCACGCGGTGGCGGCGGTGGTAACCGTGGACCGAAGAATTTCAGTAGCAACAACAACAAGAATCAAGGGTTTAATACGCTTGAGGACAAGTTGAAGGACTGGTTAAAGCAGTCAAATGAAATTCATGCAGACCTCAACAAGAGAGCACGTAAATAATTGCCAACACGAATAAAATGAACCCGGACGTAGCCTCATTGGCTTTGTCCGGGTTTTTCTTTTATTGCCGTTCGGGCGCCGGACTTTCTTCTAACTCTTCATTCGGTGTAAACAAAATGGATAGGCTATACAAACCCGCGAGACCAACAACGGCATAAATGACACGCGCCAATGCTGCTGTTTGACCGCCAAAAATCGCAGCAACCAAATCAAAACTAAAAAAACCAATAAGACCCCAGTTGATCGCACCAATAATCGTGACAATGAGAGCGACTCGTTGCAAACCACTCATGAAAAACTCACCTCCTTCGTGATCTAGGTATGTTCCTAATACATATAGCTTGATACAATTAAAGGAGGACTATGACAATGAATCAAAGGAAGGGTTTCCAGTAATATTTTTTGGAGGGAAAACATGATTACGTTCACGACAAACTATGCAAAAGACTTTTTTGAAACACATGAGTTTGATCAGATGGAGCTTGCGGTTAAAACTGCACATGACCAACTACATACTGGGAAAGGACCGGGCGCAGATTATTTAGGGTGGCTGGACTTACCGACAGCAGATAAAGATGAATTGTCTCGCGTTAAACAGAAAGCTTCCGAGATTAAAGAACACGCTGACGTGCTTATCGTCATTGGCATTGGCGGTTCGTATTTAGGTTCAAAAGCCGTCATTCAGGCTTTGTCTCATTCCTTCATGAAAAAATCTGACGCGCCAGATGTGATTTTTGCCGGTCATCACCTAAACGGTGAGTACATTGAAGAGATGTTCGATGCGCTACATGAAAAGAGTGTATACGTAAATGTGATTTCAAAATCAGGGACAACAACAGAGCCTGCAATTGCTTTTCGACTCATAAAGCATTGGATGGAACAACGCTACGGACAGAGTGAGGCAGCGAGTCGCATCATTGCGACGACCGATGCAAGCAAAGGCGCACTAAAAGCGGTTGCCGATGCAAACGGGTATACGTGCTTCGTCGTACCTGATGATGTAGGGGGACGATTCTCTGTATTGACCCAGTAGGCCTTTTGCCGATTGCGGCTGCAGGCTTTTCCGTCGATGCGCTTCTCGATGGCGCGCGTTCTGCAAAGCAGCAGTATGATCATCCAATCCTTCTTGAAAACGAAAGCTATCAATATGCGGCATTTCGAACGTTAATGTATGCCAAAGGAAAGCAAATTGAATTGCTCGCAAGCTATCACCCGAAACTCCAACAAGTTTCTGAATGGTGGAAGCAGTTGTTTGGCGAGAGCGAAGGAAAAGACCATAAAGGTTTGTTTCCAGCCTCTGTACACTATACGACGGATTTACATTCATTAGGGCAATACGTTCAAGAAGGCCGACGTCATTTGTTTCAAACCGTTATTGGAGTCAAAGAAGCAACAAAGGATGTGACCATTCCATACTCAGACAGCAATGAAGATGGGTTGGATTATCTTGTTGGAAAATCGCTAAACGAAGTGAATGAGCAGGCGATGGATGGAACGTTACTCGCACATGTCGATGGTGGCGTTCCAAATGTGCAAATTGAAGTGGAGCAACTTGATGAAGCCACATCGGTGCGCTCATTTATTTCTTTGAGAAAGCGTGTGCGATCAGCGGGACTTTGCTTGGTGTAAACCCATTTGACCAACCGGGGGTTGAAAGCTATAAACAGAACATGTTTGCTCTTTTAGGAAAAGAAGGATTTGAAGAACGGAGACAACAGTTGCAGGAACGACTGCTCACGTAATCTGCCAATAACTTCCGAGGGGAACGTTGCATGAATTGGTGTGAATGAGGCACGGTAAAGCCTAAAGGAGGCGAATATCGTGCTCGAATTGCAATCGCGCATTTCCGGTGTCGAACTATCATTAAGTGAGCTTGAAAAGAAAATCGAGCCCCTCGGGTTTTCAATGGGTGGGAATTGGGAGTATGACCATGGCTACATGGATTACCAAATGGACGACGATGGTCAAGGGTACACATTTTTAAGGATTCCTTTTTCGGCAGTTGTAGGTGAAATCGGTAGCGGACACGCTGAAGTCGTCATCGGTACGCCCTTTCTTCTCGCACATCGTTATGAGTCTGGTATCGAGCATGATGGGATTACAGCTTACAGTGCTGTGTTCAACCAATTCTCTTCACCAGAAGAGAAAGATGCTTTTGTAGACCAAAAATATGTGCGTGAAGGGGTGTTGTTAGTAAAAGAAGTTGAAGAGAAGCTAGTGTAATATTTGTAGGTGGGAGGCAACATGGGAGCTATATTTTTTGGAATTGCCATCTTTATTGGGTGGACGTTAATTGATTTGTCTAAACATAAAAAAAATAACAGCTGAAAACTTACTTGGTTCTTTAATTGTCGCTATCATCGGAGGCCTAGGATGGTCCGTGTTTGATTGGATTTTTGAATGAAAGAACGGGGCTGTGCCCAAGGTCTTAGAATGGACATTGGGCACAGCCATTTTTCTATGTACTCCAGATACAAGTGCAACATGAGTGGTCAAGAGACGCCCACCGTGTTTTCTAGAGCGGGGAGAGCCGGATGAGCCTCCTCGGTCTAACGACGAGGACAATGAGAATTTGGAAATTGAATAACCGAAGTAGGTTGGGTCGTGTAGAAAGTGATACGCTTTTTTAGTGACTTGGCGCTTTTACGTAGCACACTTGGGAGTGGCTCCTGGATGTGGTATGATTTTCCATTTATGAAGCTGCTTAGCTCAAATCTTACCATAGTAGATTCTATGGTAAGATTTTAAACCTACACCTTGCACGGTGCGTAGCATGGATGATGGCTGGGCGCTGAAAAGGGGAGGTTGTAAGGCGAATACTCGTACTATTCAACGTTTTTATGATGGGATTTGGTGCACTCCCAACCCGCTAGTTGCCCGAACCCCAGAAAGGGTTCCCAAAGTTTACCGATTGGAATCAGAATCACTCATAGGTGATCGTTTTGCGTCGTTCTGCTTCCAATCGATCGACATCTCCTTCCAAACAACCGCTAATGGAATCAGAATCAGCACTTTAAAGACAATGAACAGCAATCTAGTTCCAAAGCGATGTTCACATTCGTCATCACACCGCCATGAAGATTGAGTCGCACGCCTTGTCCCGAACACTGATTTGAAAACACAAAATTCTGTCGGCGCGAGTCGCGCCGAACCGAAACCGATTTAGGTTCGGCCCCAGCGGCCGATCGGTCATAAGGTGTTAGGTTTAGTCCAATCTGCGCTCCAGTTGGAACAAACTGCGCGCAAGTTTTAAGAAATGAGCACTAAAAATCGTTGAAAAGAGCAAACTAGATAAGTTGAACTAAAGAAATTCATTGAATCGGATGACCGAGATGGGTCTTTGCTGGTGAGTGCTTGCATATTGGCTGTTGAAATTCATCTTGTTGCACTTGGACAACTTCGTTGCCGATCGTTGTTCGTCACTGCAAGGGTTGCGGGCAACACGAAAAACGTTTGCCGAAGGGCAAAAAGTCGTG
>NZ_BAWZ01000032.1:0-49224 GCF_000698105.1 Geomicrobium sp. JCM 19037
GAAGCTGAAGATGATCGATCTCAAAGTCGGTGAACTTTAGGCTTTAACGGTTGGTGTACCATTCGTTTGTGAAGATATTCTTTAGTTCAACTTATATATATAAGTTGAACTAAAGAATATCATGCAATTATAGACCACCTTGTTCTCCACAATACCTGTTACTCAAACTAAAAAAATGATTGAGAGAATAAAGAAGGCTATAGAAGTAGACGGTCGTTCATTTTCTGCAAAGCGCCCAATCTGTTTCCAATCACGTCTTTTTGGAAGCAGACGGACATGGATTGGAAACAAAATGCAGTCAAAAAGGCATTGGTGGGTAATTCTGTTTCCGATCCAAGCTCTTTGGAAGCAGCAAGCCTTTTCAGCGACCTCCAACGTCGATGGGAAACTTCGACCGGTTCTCCGACTTTGGAAAGATGGTGGAAATTAAGTACCAACAGTTCAAATCAAGAAATCTAAAGTCCACACTAGATAGTCGGCAAATGTATGTTTACGACACCGGAGCGGACAACTTTGACAAACGGGTTGAACTCTACACCTAGTCTTCATGATTATATGCTCTCTTCATGCACCAACTTCTGTAGTAATGAATACGCTGTTGGGTAGAAGGAGGTAGGCATTTATCATGAAGGATATGAAACAGAAATACGATCATTGTCTGCAGCATGTCGGGCATAATGTGCAAGCTCAAATGGCGGATAATCAAGTGTTTATGGGATTGTTAGAAAGTGTCGATGAAGAACATGTGTATTTGCTCGTACAAGATCACTCAGACAATGTCGACCATGACGGTATGAGCGGGTCCTATGGAGGCCATCACCAAGGAAGCCACCATCATCATGGAGGTCACCACGGTCATCATCATGGTCATGATCATCATGGAGGTCACCACGGTCATCATCATGGTCATGATCATCATGGAGGTCACCACGGTCATCATCATCATGATCATCACGGAGCCACCACGGTCATCACCAAGGCCACCATTATCACCAAGGAAACCACCAACATCATGCGGGCCAAAGTTATGGCCATGGGCAAGGTATGCACCACATGCCTCAACAAGGATATGGTCAGCAGCCTTACCCAAGTTCTGAACAGATGAATGGATGGCACGAGCAAAACGGCATGCGCTCACAAGCGCAGGAGAGAATTTTTGGCGGGTACGGCCCAGGGTTTGGATATGCCCAGGCCCATATTATGGTGGCTATGGAGGCGGGCGTTTTAGAAGAATTGCACTTCCTTTAGCTGGTTTAGCAGCACTTTCCCTACTTTTCTAATGTAGGGAGGAAAGAAGGAACTCTCGGGATGTTGCCGAGGGTTCCTTTTTTTGTTTATTATACACCGCTGGGAGAGACATTTTGTTTTTGCAGGACGGATGACGAATTAAACTAAACCTATACAGCACCAGTTCTTTCTTGTGTTTGTGCTCCTTACAGGTGATAATAATGAGTAAGCATACGACGCTTGGCTTTTCTTATGAACATTGATACGATTAAACCAAATTATGTACAGAAATAGGTGGGAATTCATGAGCTACACAATCTTTCTCGTAGAAGATGAAAAAAATCTATCTGAAGCTTTAAAAGCATACATGGAACGTGAAGGTTGGACCGTTCGATTATTTCATGATGGGGACGCTGCTAGTGAAGCTGTTGTAGAAACTCCTCACCTTTGGGTACTTGATATTATGCTTCCGGGCACAGACGGCTACCAAATTTTAAAAAGTATTCGTGAGCACCAAGGAGATATTCCAGTCATTTTTATTAGTGCAAGAGATCAAGATTTAGACCGGGTGCTCGGTTTAGAAATGGGTAGTGACGATTACATATCCAAACCTTTCCTTCCCCAAGAGCTCATTATCCGAGCTAAGAAGTTGTTAACACGAACATACGGATCAGAAACAGAAGAAACGAAAAAAATTGATCTAAATGATTACACGATTGATCCACAAGCCCGGACCGTTATTGATGAACATGATCCGGATGCTCCTGTGGACTTGACGACGAAAGAGATGGACTTAATTTTACTGCTTACTGAGCAAGTAGGAAAGGCTTTGTCTCGGGAAGATATTATTGAAGAAGTATGGGGGGAGAACTATTTTGGTTCTGAACGTGCAGTGGATGATGTTGTACGTCGCGTACGAAAGAAAATGCCCCGCATTCATTTAGAAACTTTGTATGGTTTTGGTTATAGGATTCTCTCGTCATGATCCGCATGAATTTGACGAGAAGAATATGGCTATCGTTTTCAGCTTTATTAATTCTCGTAGCCCTTTCAATGGCGATTATCTATCCGATGTACATTCAAGGTACACTCACCGAAGAAACGTATCGTATTATTGAACAGGCACAAAATCGCCAAGTGAATCCTTTTAGTGATCAATTTACACCTGACTTTGATGATGAAAGTGCAATAATTGATCCGGCAATGAGAGAAACTGGGCATCTCACTGTTATTGATCGTGTAATTTCTGCAAGGCAAATGAGTGTTCCCCCGGGAGCAGCCATTGATGTGATGATGGAGGAAGCAGAAGCCCAAGAGGCAGAAACGGCTCGTTATGAGCTTGTATACGAAGGTAGGACACTCTTTTACGTCATTCAGCAATACCAATCTTCTGATGAAGAAGCGTATCTTATTTCCTTCATGTGGGATTCATACCGGGATACATTATTAAACAGTTTATGGGGCAATTTCATTTACTTACTCATTCTCACGACGGCGTTTACGTTATTGCCAGCCATTTGGTTGACCCGGTATTTACGAAAACCCCTTCGATTACTCGGCTCGCACTTTGAACAGATTGCAAAGAGAAATTGGAAAGAACCGTTCCATTGGAAAGGTGATGAGGATTTCCAGAAGTTATCTGATCAATTCGAGCTTATGCGCCAAAATCTAATTCGCCATGACCGATCACAGAAGACGTTCATCCAACATGCTTCACACGAATTAAAGACACCCATCATGGTCGTAAAAACGTACGCACAATCTGTAAAAGACGGGGTTATGCCTAAAGACACGGTGGAAGAATCGATGGATGTGATTTTGCAAGAAGCCAATCGCATGGACAAACGTGTAAAAGATATGCTTTATTTCACAAAGCTTGGCGCGATGAAACAAGAAACGATTAACCGAGAGAAAATTGTGTTCGGTGAGCTGGCGTATCGTTTAGAAGAGCGGTATCGACTGCAAAGAACAGAATTAAACTTTATCGTCCAAGGTGCAGATGTTACGTTTTATGGTGATTTGGAACAATTACAAATCTTACTCGAAAATCTCATCGAAAATGCGATGCGTTATGCCGAGCAGAACATTTGGATACGCGCGGAGAACGGCGTTCATGAAGTCACGCTCTTTGTAGAGAATGATGGAGAAGCCATACCTGAAGAAGACGTACATGCGATTTTTGACCCATTCCGCAAAGGGAACAAGGGCCAGTATGGTCTTGGGCTTGCGATCGTTAAGCAAATCGTCGAGCTTCACCATGGACAGCACCATGTCGAAAATAATGATCACAAAGTGTCATTCCAGATGCGAATTCCACACAAAAAATAAGAGAGGAGGCAGCAGGGGGAGGTTTCATCCCCTTGTACACCTAAAATATGCAAGGAATACATTACGCAAAAGTAGGCGAAAAAATTGAACGTTATATGCTCATCCGTCAATCGGTGCGAGGAATTGCAAGTAATGGAAAACCATTTCTAACGTTGCGTCTATCCGATGATAGCGGGGAAATTGAATCCAAACTTTGGGGAGTGAGCTGATGATGAGCAAAAGTATATCGGTAAGACGGTTGTTTTCGTGCAAGGAGAGGTATTTGACTACCGGGGACGATTGCAGCTAAAGATTGCAGGTATTCGAACGACGAATGAAAACGATCAAGTTCGAATGGAGGACCTCGTTCAAAGTGCTCCTGAGTCGAAGCACGACATGTTAGAGTGGATCAATCAATACATTTTCGATATTCAAAATGCGAATGTGCAACGAATTACGCGGCACCTATTCAAAAAGCATCAAGAAGAATATATGGTGTCTCCGGCTGCGACTAGAAATCATCATGAATTTATGTCGGGTCTTGCTTACCATGTTGTTAGCATGTTGGAGTTGGCAAAAGCAATAGCGAAACAGTATCCTTCGTTAAGTACGGATCTGCTCTATTCAGGTATTATTCTCCATGACCTTGGAAAAGTAAGAGAATTATCTGGCCCGATTGATACAGAATATACGACAGAAGGAAAGTTAATTGGTCATATTTCAATTATCGCCTCTGAAATCCGTCAGGCCGCAAACGAACTAGGTATTGATGGGGAAGAAGTGATGCTTCTTGAGCATATCGTGCTCAGTCATCACGGCAAGGGAGAGTGGGGAAGTCCTAAAGCTCCCCTCGTTAGAGAAGCTGAAGTGATACACTATATCGATAATATCGACGCAAAAATGAACATGATGGATAGAGCCCTCGCAAAAACAGAACCTGGTGGCTTTAGCGAACGTGTCATGCCGTTAGAGAATCGAACATTTTATAAGCCTCATTCCTTTTCATAAAGAAAGACCGAAAATGACCATTCATTTTCGGTCTTTCTTTATTGACTGAACAAGCATAACTGCTCGGTTGCCGACATAGAGTTACTAGTAAAGGTGGACAAGAGTAAGGGTGGCAAAATGGAAAGACGTTCAAAACGAATGTTAATTACACTGGCTGTACTGTTTGTTGTACTAGCAATAGTTCAACGATTTACAGCAGATACAGCAGTTACGGCGTTGCCATGGTGGGTATTCGTGCTGATCTTTGCAACGATTGTTTCGGGGTATATGTGGATAAAAGCAGTGGCAGAAAACCGTAAAGAGCAGGCAGAGTGGATTGAGCAAGAAGGCAGGGTATACATTCGAAGGATGGAAAACGAACGGCGTGAACGAATGAACCAAGACGCATAAAACCCGGCGGGAATCCGCCGGGTTTCTCTACTTATTCCATCGGTTCTGGAAGCTGGAACCAATCTTCATATTCACTCTCAGTGATGTTAATGTCAGCGTCCTCCATCAACTCTTGAATGACTTCATTAGATGGTCGTGCTTGTTCTTCCATCAGTCGCATTTCAATCTCTTCTTGAACATCTTCATATGAGTCATTGCGATCAAGCACTTCAATGATGTGGTACCCATAATCAGCGCTGGACTCAACGGGGTCACTCACTTCACCAACTTCTAAATCAAAAGCGGTCTCAGAAAAGTTCTCTTCCATTACACCTTCTCGTGGGAAGAAACCAACATTACCTCCAGCTGGAATGCTGTTTGTATCTTGAGAGTACTCCTCAACAGCATCTTCAAAAGACATGCCGTCTTCTAGTTCTTGTTGTACCTCTTGTGCAGTTTCTTCATCTTCTACGAGGATATGACGAGCTTCAACCTCAATGAGTTGGTCTTCATTTTCTTCGTAGTAGGCTTGCATGTCCTCTTCACTAATATCGACATCTTGGTAACGTAATTCATCAATAACAACTTGAGGAACGATGAAATCATCAACGAGTTGATCGACAGTGCTTACAGGTACTTGTTGCATTTGTAACATTTGCAGAAGCTCTTCGTCGGACTCTACGCCAAATTGCTCTTTAACGTCGTCCATTTCACTTTGAATTTCTTCTTCACCGATTCCGAGCTCGTCCGCTGCTTGGTCAAACACGTAGCTCTGAATCATTTGATTAAACGCCATTTCTCCATATTCATTCTTCATGTAATCTACGAATTCGCCTTCAGTAATGCTCACATCGTTGACTGTAGCAACTTCATTGCCTTCGTCAACTGAAGCTGCAGAGTCATTTTCGTCAGTCTCATCGTCATTACAAGCAGCAAGGACTAATGTAAGACTAAGTGCAAGAATTATGTGTTTTTTATTCAAATCATACACTCCCTAATTAAAAATTCAATCATACACTAATGTAAATCACGTTGTCTTTAAAAGCTGCCCCCCGGCAGAAAAAAACCTTTTCATCAATGGTCATGCTTTTGCATGCATACTGACAGTATAATCCATCGAGACAACCATTACTATAACATAAAGAAGAAGAAGAAAAAATGCTTTTCTGGGTATAACGCCCAAACGTCTACACCATGAGCTACATAGTATAGCTTAGGAATGGGAGAGGGGGCGATGCCACATGCGAACAGTTAAGAAGCAGCAGTGGTTTCGCACTTGCCAGTATCCTGTTCATCTCAATACGAATCATAGGTGCTAACAATTGGCCTAAGATTGAATAAATATCAGAAGGGGAGATATGATCATGAGTTACGGTGGATACGGTTATGGCGGAGGTTTCGCATTAGTTGTCGTGCTTTTCATCCTTCTTATCATCATCGGTGCATCTTGGGGTGGATACGGTTACTAATCCGTAATCGAAATAAAGAAGGATGGGCAAAAAGCCCATCCTTTTTTGTGTTCATTCATTGGCGTTTGTTTAGACGACCACTAGTCTGACATACGTTGACGTTAACAGAATAATAATTAAGATGTTGATCGTCGTAAAGATGCTCGGTACTTTTTCTTCTGCGATTTCTTTTTGGACAACCATTGTATTTGTCATTGAATTAATGATGAGTAGATAAGTTGCTGCGAATAACATGAATAAAAACATTTCCATCCCGAGACCTCCAAACACTCTTCTGTTTTTAACTGTATCAAAAAAAGCATCAAAATGATAGCAATACATCCTACTCACGTGCAAGAGTGTGTTAGAATCTGTGTAATAGATAAGGTGGTGGAGTTGTGAAATGGCGTTGGGCATTTTTTATTCTGCTCGGATTACAAGCACTCGCTGTCATTGTGCTGGCAATTATGCTCACAAGTGGCTCATCGGGAGATGTAGTACCTGAGCGTGAGCAGATGAGTGTAGGTGAACCGTTATTTACGGTTGAAACATCCGTCGCACGTATTAATGACTACATTGATGAAGCAAGTGATGATCAATTTCAATTACATGCAGATGATGGCAATTACGTTTTTACAAATGAGTACGAACTGTTTGGGTTAAACATTGATATTCAAATGCAATTGCAACCTGAAATAACGGAAGCTGGGAACATACGGCTTTATGAAGATGGATTATCGATCGGTTCGCTCTCCTTGCCAGCAAGCGCAGTGCTAACATTGATTAGCGAACAAGCAGACTTACCTAATTGGATTCATGTGAATCCTGATGAGGGATTTATTGACATTCGAGTGAATGAGATTGATACCGGAGAGGGATTAGGGTTACGAGCAGCTGAATTATCCGATGAGGGTACGATCACGATTGAAGCACTCGTCATCGAACCGTAAATTAAAGATAGTAGAGGTCTCTTCATTCAGAGGAATTGTTGACGTAACGAAAACTACGTAATAAAACGAATTAAGGCATCGTTCGGCGATAAAACTGCAAGGATTGACGTCAACTGAAATAAGTGTAAACGTAAATTTTCTTTGAAACTCGAGTAGGTAAGTAAACGATCTTTCTTTTCACAATGAAGACCGAACCCGCAATTGGATGTTGCGGGTTCGGTTATTTCATAATGAGTAATGGACGTCTTGCAGACGAAGGGAGTGCATGTAAAACTGCAAGGCCATACATCGCGATCATTTATCGAGGCGAGATGGTCGTGGCTACTTCATCGTCTAAATGTACGCTCTCCTTGGATTGCAAATCCAGTGTGTCAAACTGGTCAGTGAAATCATCACCATACATATGACGGACAACTGTTGCAATCTCTGAGAATTCTGGGTACTTCCCATAAAGATTCTTTAAAGGCATCGTGCTTTGAATGGTTTCATGGTTGTTTACATTAAACTCTTCCAACGTTAACAAAAAGAGCGCTTTGCCTTTCTCTGTTAGTCGTACATACGTATGCCTACGATCTTCTTCTTGCTTACCCATCACGATTAAATCTCTTTCTTCTAACTTTTTAGAAAAATTATAAGCTGTTGATACGTGCATGACACCAAACTTTGCAATTTCTGACAAGACAGGAGATCCAATCTGATAAGAAATCCATAAGATTTGATGTTCATTGATATTCAGACCATGAGGTTGGAGCCATCGTTGCCAATCTTTTTCGACTGATTTCCATAGTGCTTTGCTTAAGTAAGCGAGACGATGCTTGAAGGCGAGGGATTGCTCCCAAGTTTCATTCGTTACGTCCATAAAAATCCTCCATCGTTGTGTCATTTTACTACATGATTCTGAAGTTTTTATAAATATTGTAAAAAAGCTTGTATGTTTAGTATAGGAAAAAAGTAATTAAAATGGAAGAGAAAACCACAATGATTTTTAAAATAACATTGTGGTTCTTAAAAAATTAATGGTTTTTGGCAAAATCGATCATAAAATCATGCAACACTTCACAGGATTGAAGTGATACAGCGTTATAGATGGAAGCGCGACATCCACCGACAGAACGATGCCCTTTTAACCCACTAAACCGTTGCTCATTTGCTTTAGCAAGAAACTGATTCGTTAGTTCTTCTGACGGCAACGTCCACGTAACATTCATTAAAGACCTAGACTCGCGGTCACTATGACCGGAGTAAAAGCCTTGGCTCTCATCAATGGCTCGATAAATCATTGACGCTTTCTCTGCGTTACGCTCACCGATCGTGATCAATCCACCTTCGTTTTTAATCCATTGGAGCACCCGTTCCATCATGTAAATGGCAAAAGTCGGTGGAGTATTGTACAAAGAATTCGCTTTTTCATGTGTGAGATAGCGCATAATTTGTGGCAATGTCTCCGCCTGGGGACGAGATGACGCTAAGTAGGATTTCTTAGCAATGACAATGGTTACTCCTGAAGGGCCTAAATTCTTTTGTGCACCCGCATAAATAAGGTCGAAATGAGAAACCGGAAGTGGTCGACTTAACAGATCCGAACTCATATCGGCAATCACAGGTGGGGCCCATTCGCTCACCTGATCAAAACGTTGCCACGCGGTCCCGTAAATCGTGTTGTTAGACGTTAAGTGGACGTACGCATCTTCTGGAGACGTAGAAATCTCATGAAAAGCGGGTATCTTTCGATAACCTTCAGATTTTGAAGACCCTCCAGCATAGGTTTCGCCAATCATGCTCGCTTCTTTTTGTGCTTTCTCTGACCAAGAGCCAGTTAAAATATAGTTTGCTTTCTTTTGAGCAGGCAAAAAGTTGTACGGCACCATCGCGAATTGGTGACTTGCCCCCCTTGTAAAAATAAGACTTCATAGTCATCCTCAATAGAAAGCAGCTCTTTTACAGATTGTTTTGCTTGTTCATGAATGTTCTCATAAATCGAACTGCGGTGACTAAGTTCCATAACCGACATTCCGGATTCGGAAAAATTCAACAACTCTTGTTGTGCATCAAGTAATACTTCCTCGGGTAGTGCCGCTGGACCAGCATTAAAGTTATGTATTCGATTGTTAGACATTAATGAAATCCCTTCGAAAATGAAGGGCCTCCTCTCGTTTTAGATTGAACCGCCTGTTGTACACGTCCCGCTAAGGCATGCATATCTTCGTCACTCATGTCAATCTTAGGATTTTCATTCCAGTTGGCATAAATTTCATCGTTTCCATAACGAGGAATGAGGTGCATGTGAAAATGAAACACAGATTGCGATGCTTTCTCACCGTTGTTGTTCACCAAGTTCATTCCTTCACATTGCAACGTACTTTTCATTGCTCGGGCAATGGCTGGGGCTTTACTTAGTAAATGAGCGGCTGTCTCTTCTTGCAGTTCATAGATGTTCTCTTCATGATTTTTAGGGATAAGAAGTGTATGCCCCTTTGTCGCCTGACTAATATCTAAAAACGCTAGGCAATGGTCGTCTTCATAAACCTTCATTGCTGGAATGTCACCATCGACAATCTTACAAAATATACAATCGTCTTTTTGTGCCACGAAATGATCCCTCCATTACAGTTAATGATTCATATTCTATCAAATTCACGGAAAAAAACATACATGCAAAGCGAGAGTCGTTTTCATTTCTTAATTGAAAGGGTACAATAAGGGTAACGTTGTTTGTGGAGGTAGATGAATGGCATCTTTACTAAAAATTGATAACCTCGCCGGTGGCTACAATGCCAATAAACCGGTCATAAAAAACATTGATTTTACTGTTGAACCAGGTGAAATTGTTGGGCTAATTGGATTAAACGGAGCAGGGAAGAGTACGACGATTAAGCATATATTAGGACTTTTGGAGCCAACTTCAGGTGAGATTCGTGTGAATAACCAAACGATTCGTGAAGATGTGGATACATACCGAAGAGCGATGAGTTTTATCCCTGAGACGCTATTCTTTATGATGAATTAACGTTATGGGAGCATTTACGCTTAACGGCAATGGCCTATGATCTTGAAGGTTCCGATTGGGAAGAAAGAGCTGAAGGTTTACTGGAGCTCTACCGGATGAAGAAGATGAAGCACTGGTTTCCGAGTCACTTCTCTAAAGGGATGAGACAAAAAGTCATGATTATGTGTGCGTTTCTCGTGCAGCCAAAACTTTACGTCGTTGATGAGCCGTTTTTAGGATTAGATCCTGTCGGTATTCAATCGTTGCTCGATCAGATGATTCGTATGAAAAGTGAGGGCGCAGGTATTCTGATGTCTACGCATATTCTTTCAACAGCTGAGAAATATTGTGACCGGTTCGTCATGTTACATGACGGAACGATTTATATGCAAGGGACGCTTGAGGAATTACGTGCACGAAGTGGTCAGCCCAAAGCGGATTTGGACGAGATCTATGTGAACATGACAAAGGAAAATGACAATGAATATTGAGCAGCTGTTTTCCGATCGTAGACAGGCGTTTTGGAATGTAAGCATCCGCTATATTCGACTTATGGCGAACAGTGGGTTAATGGCAGCTGTCCTTGCGCTAATCCTTATTATAGGGCTGTATTATCAAAATTTCTTAGATTGGCTACCGCAAGACTTCCCAGTTTTGCTCGTACTAACCGTTTTATTCGCCTATATGCTAACAAGAAGCCCGATTCGAACGTTCTTTCAGTCTGGTGATCTTGTCTATTTACTGCCTCTTGAAGCAAAGCTCGACCGCTACACGAGGCAAGCACAAGTGTACAGTTGGACCATTCAAAGTGCTGTATTCGTATTTGTTCTGTTCTTATTGGGCCCGTTGTATATTGACCGCTTGAGTCCTGAGTTTAGTCATCTTTTAATGACGATCGCGGTCTTTCTTGTAGCGAAGGCGTGGAACATTCAAGCACAGTGGCAGAATTACGAAGCCAATACGTTGCAAATCAATGGAAGCTAAAGTGGTTACGGTTTTTAATAAATCTTGTCTTTGCATTGTTTGTATTGATGGTAGAGCCTCTCTTTGTGCTAGTTCTTTTGTTGTTGATGGGATTTTTGCTCGCCTTTTACTATCGGCCAAAGATGAAAAACCATCAATTAAAATGGGATCAACTCATTGAATTAGAAGAGCAAACGTTAAACTCTTTTTACCGCTTTGCTAATGCATTTACCGATGTCCCTCACCTGAAGTCACGGGTAAGAAAGCGGAGTATGTTGGCAAACCAGTGGGAGCGTTTGCACAATAAAAGTTCGAATACGTACGTTTATTTATATGGGAAGACGTTTGCGCGCTCAGGTGATTACTTTGGGATTTTTGTGAGGTTGGCAATTGTTGGCGCATTGCTCGTTTATGCAACACCTGGAGAATGGCAATGGTTAGCCGTTGCAATTTCTGTACTTTTTACGTATATCACCGGATCTCAACTCGTAACGATATATTATCATCATCGTACGATTGTATGGCCAGACCTATATCCCGTACATCAACACGTTCGGGAGCAATCGGTTCAGTCATTTGTGCGAACGTTAATGGTTGCTCAAGTATTTTGGCTCACGCTCATTACAGGTATTACTTCGATGAGTGTTGCTTATGCGATGATGGTATTGTTTATAGGGCTATTACTTGTCATTTTTTATGCGCAAGTGCAAGTCCCGAAACTGTTTCGGTCAACAGCAAGCTAATTTCTTCGCAAAAGGGGAGTTGTTATGCGATCCTACGAAGCTGAGGCTAGAGACTCGCTCGATGATTGGAAACGCAAGATCACAAGAAACCCAACGATGGTAAAGACGTGGACGAAATCAGCACAAAGCCGGCTAAACAGTTATATTCCTGATAAGGTGCACCAAACGATTGGCGGGGCCGTCAGGCAGATGATTGAAACGACATTAAATGGCTCGCGGTATATGACGAAGAATGCACCTGTGCAAGGTGAATCGTTAGAAGAGCGAGAGAAGCGTGTAGACCGCGCGATCGTCTCTTATAAACGCACAGCTAGTCTAGAAGGGGCAGGTACTGGAGCGGGAGGGATTTTACTTGGAATGAGTGACTTTCCGATGCTTCTAGCCATTAAAATGCGGTACTTGTTTACTACAGCGACGCTGTACGGATATGAGCCAAACTCTTTGGAAGAGCGATTGTTTTTGCTTCACATTTTTCAGATGGCGTTCTCAAGTAGTCATGCCCAGCATGAAACGTTAGCGAGGATCGAGCGTTGGGATGAGTTTCTCGCTGAGTTGGGGACGATTTAACGACAGAAAGGGCAATTGATTGGGTCACATTCCAGTTGGAGTATCGTGATTTTATCGACGTACCCAAAACGTTGCAACTTATCCCTGGCTTCGGCTTGTTTGTCGGGGCAACCATCAATTATCAGCTGCTCGAATTGCTCGGTCAAACAGCTAAGCAGTGTTATCGCGTTCGTTGGTTCAAAGAAGAAGCATAGTCCTCGACGAGGACTATGCTTCTTTATAATAATCAATCGTTACTTTGCCGAGTGTTTTTGCTGCGTGGAGCATCGCCCGTTCATCAAAGTCAAAGTTTGGATGGTGGTGTGGATAATTCACCTCACGGTCACCGAAGGCCGCCCTGTAAAAAAGAAGGTACCTTTTATTTCGTTTAAGTAGTGGGAGAAGTCTTCTCCTGCGAGAAGGGGCTCGCGTTCATGGACGCCAGTAAGACCAGGTACTTCTTGGGCTACACGGGCGAGGTATTCATTTTCAGTTTGATGATTAACAACAGCAGGGTATCCGCGGAAATATTGATAATCCACTTCAGCCCCTCCGGCTTTTGCAGTATGAACGGCAATTTCTTCGATGTCTCGTTCAATTTGGTTTCTTACATCTTCATTAAACGTCCGGACTGTACCGATTAACTTAGCATGATCAGCGATCACATTATATGCATTCTCAGCAACAAAACTACCGATGGATACAACGGCAGAGTCAAGTGGATTTACTCGTCTTGCCACGATCGTTTGCAAATTGGACACAATCTGTGTACCAATCACAACCGCATCTTTCGTTGTATGAGGCAAAGCACCGTGCCCGCCTTTCCCTTGGACATGAATGGAGAAGTGGTCCGAGGCAGCCATAAATGGTCCTGAGCAATGTTGGATCGTTCCTAAAGGGTCTTGAGACCATAAATGCGTGCCAAAAATGACGTCGACGTCTTCAATTGCTCCGTCCTGAATCATTGGAAGAGCGCCACCAGGTGCTTTTTCTTCGGCGTGTTGATGTATGAAAACAACGGTCCCGTTTACTTCGGCTTGAATGTGTTTGAGTGCCTTTGCAAGGACGAGTAAGGTGGCTGTATGCCCGTCATGTCCACAAGCATGCATTACCCCCTTGACTGTTGATTTATATTCAACATCTTTTTCATCTTGGATTGGCAGCGCATCAAAGTCAGCGCGTAAGGCCACTGTTGGACCTGGCTTGCCGCCGGTCATGGTAGCAACAACCCCGTTTCCTCCAACATTTCTTCTGACCTCATTTCCGAGACTTTCGTGGTACTCGGCAATATAAGCAGATGTATGAACTTCTTGAAAGGATAGTTCGGGATTTTTGTGCAAATGCCTACGAATTTCTACCATCTCTTCATAAGATTGCTCGAGAAGATTATAAAGCTTTTCCTCCATCATTTCGCCTCCCTTAACATATTTTTCTATTGTATCATATCAAAAGACGATACTTTGCTTGTGAAACTTTTTTCTGTGGATGTCGTAGAAAAGAGTAGGAAAATCTTTGTGTAACGGATCGAATGCAAGCGAATGATCGAGAAAATCTTGTGCACTTTACATGATTTTTAGTTTTTATTGTATGATAAGGAATAAACATTACGCCGCTAGATCATGTGACTGTGCGATGACAACTGTGCTTCCCTCGAGCACTGGAGGCAAATTAAATGAAACCAAAACGAATGAATCGACCTGTCTTTATAAGTATAGTTATGGTGCTTTCGACACTTGTCGTTGCGGTTGGAGGATATGCAGCCGCGCTCATTACCGGTAGCATCCTTACTGATGAGGATCAACTTAATTTCGCAGAAACGTCAACCGTTGTTGATGAAGAAGGAGAAGTATTGGCGAGATTGTTTTTTGAAGATCGCACGAATATTTCAATTGATGAAATTCCAGAACACGTGCAACAGTCGTTTATTGCTGTTGAGGATCACCGTTTTCATGAGCACCAAGGTGTAGACTTTATTGCCATTGGCCGTGCATTATATCGCGATATTCTTGCGGGTGCTGCTGTTGAGGGCGGAAGTACGATTACCCAGCAGCTTGCGAAAAACGTGTACCTAGAAAATGACAAGACACTTTTACGAAAAACAAAAGAAGTGTTAATTAGCATGAACTTAGAACGAAACTTTAGTAAAGACACACTTTTAGAAATGTACTTGAATCAAATTTATTTTGGACATGGTGTGTACGGTATTGAACGAGCATCAGAACTGTATTTTGACAAAAGCGCAAAAGATTTAACGATTGCTGAAGGAGCGTTACTTGCAGCATCCCGAAAGCGCCGTATCACTATTCTCCTGCGTCTGACATTGAACGAGCTGAGAAGCGCCGAGGTACGGTGTTAGCATTGATGGAACGGCACGGATTTATTAATGAAGAAACGATGACTGGAGCAATGAATACGCCCATTTCATCAGATGTGCACACGGAGCCAGAAATGGATGCTTCTTTTTATACGTATGTAGATATGATGATTCAAGAAGGAATTGAAAAGCACGGCATTTCAGAGCAGCAATTCTTCACCGGTGGGTATACGATTGAAGTGCTATCCATCATGAATTACAAAACACAGCATACAGTGCAATGGAAAACAATGAGCACTTTCCTGATGAGAGCACAGGAGTCCAAGCCGCTTATGTGATGCTAGATAACAAAACGGGAGCAGTGAAAGCCGTTCAAGGGGGAAGGGATTACGTGAGAAAAGGATTGAACCGCGTAAATATCCCAAGGCAGCCTGGGTCTGCGTTTAAGCCAATATCCGTTTACGCACCTGCCTTGAGAGTGGCCAGTACAAACCGTACTCACTTTTAAAAGACGAGCTTTTAGAATACGGTGATTACGAACCGAGCAATGTGAACGATGTGTACCAAGGTTCGATTACGATGCGCGATGCGATTATCCAATCGACAAATACGAGTGCTGTGTGGCTCCTAAATGAACTAGGAACAGCAAAGGGGATTGAATGGGCAAATGAGGCAGTACCGGAATTCCAAGATGACGGTCTCTCGGTCGCGCTTGGGGGGATGTCTGAAGGTGTGTCTCCATTGCACATGGCATCAGCGTATACAGCTTTCGCAAATGGCGGGATAAAATCTGAACCATATTTTATAAACTCGGTTAAAGCGTCAAATGGTGAATCGATTGTCGAGGCAAAAGTAGATCAGTCCCAGCTCTTATCTGAACAAAATGCATGGTATATGACGAGAATGCTCGAAAGTGCGGTGAAAGAAGGAACGGCCCAGCCTGGCAATACAGATCATGCGTTGGCAGGAAAAACGGGAACGACTAATTTTGAGGGAGTAGACGGTGGGAATCGAGATGCTTGGTTTGTAGGGTACACACCGCAGTATACTGGGGCAATGTGGATGGGCTATGATTCGACGACTGAAGAACAGTACCTACAAGGTGGGAGTGCCTACCCTACACAATTGTTCAAATCGATTTTAAATTCCGTTCCTGTCACAGAGCAAGGAGTCGCTTTCCATAAACCTGAAGGTGTTTCAGAATTAGAATCACCTGTACAATTTGCGGCAATTGAAGACTTGGATGCCGCTCTCACACTCCAAGGCGAAGGGTTTTTAAATGTGAAACTAAATTGGACAGCGGCAGAAGACGATCGGCTCGTGTATAACATCTATGAAGTGAAAGATGGAGAAGCGAGTAAAGTGGGTGAAGTCGAAGGAGAAGGTTCGTATACTGTAAACCGAGCGAATATGTTTTCGTTAGGTGACTATATGGTTGTCCCTTTTAATCCACAAACAGGCCAAGAAGGAGAACCGTCCAATGTTGCTGATGTGAGTGTGATGTCCATCTTCTAAGCGTCGCTAAGCTCATGTGGTAAGGGTGGACAAAAGAACACGCTTACCATTAACATAAGCTCGCTATTATTATGAGGAGCAACAAGTCCCGATTTAAAACGAACAAACACCCCGACGTTCTTCTTTGACAATAACGTCGGGGTGTTTGTATTCGGGTTCATCTAAGTTTGTTTATTCTATGTGAGATTACACTTATAAACGGATTGATATTACAACTTGAAACGGGACATTCTTTGGTCTAAGTCGTTCGCAATTTCAGCGAGTTCGCCGGCGGCGTCACTAATGGAATCCATTGTAGCGACTTGTTCTTCCACCGTTGCAGCAATTGACGCAGTGTTCGTTGTTGCTTGTGTTGATGTGCTTTGAACGGCAGCTAAGTTGTCCTTAATATGATTGCTATTTGTTGTCACTCGTTTGACGAGCTGGTCAATTGTTTCCGATTTTTCTGTAACGGCTCGAAACGCTTCAAGAATGAGCTGATACGTCTTCATCATTTCGGTGAGCATGTGCTCGCCTTTGGAGATGAGTTGCGTGCTTTCTTTCGATTGTTCGACAGATTGCTGTATGCTGGACGTCATATTCGAAATTGTTTCAGTAATTGAGGCAGCCGCATTCTCACTTTCGGCAGCGAGCTTTCTTACTTCATCAGCAACAACACCGAAGCCCTTTCCTGCTTTCCCAGCACGTGCGGCTTCTATATTCGCATTGAGCGCAAGTAAACTCGTTTGTCCAGAGATGTCTTTAATGACCGTAATTACGTGTTCAATTTCTTTAGAAGCCTCTCCGAGCAAATGAATGGTGGAAGCCGTCGTTTCATTTTGGGTACGTATTTCTTGCATGCCTTTCAGTGACTGGTCTAATCGTTTTTGACCGTTGGCTGCGTGCGTATTTGACTGTTCACTTTGGGAAACAATGTCTTGTACTGCAGCATAAACATCGTCTAGCTCGCTGCCCATCGTTTGAAATGTCTTGTTTGATTGGTTAATTGATGAATTTAACGTGCTTTGTATGTCTGCGATTTCCTGCACAGACCCGGACACTTCTTCAGCACCAGCATTCACTTCTTCAGAAGATGCGACGAGTTCTTCTGAAGAGGCAGCGATCGATTGACTTGCGTTAGACATTTCTGTCATAATCGTGCGCAATTGTTCGGTCATTGTATTGATTTCCTTAGACAACGCTGACAGTTCATCATTTCCGTTAACATCTAAAGGTTCGGTATGCAACTGTCCAGCAGCCACCTTTTTTGCAGTTTGGGAGATTTGCTGGATTTGTTTTTGAATTCTTCTTGAGAACAAAATGAATAAAACAGAGCCAATTACCGATGCACCGATGGCAATGATGATACTCAGTAAGATTGCTTGCCCCATCGCGGCTTCCATATTCTCATTTGCAGATTCCGCATGCCCTAAGAAATAATTTTCCAATTGTGCAGAGAGTTCCCGCAGCTCTGCATTAATGAATTCAAAACCTTGGAGCGTTTGATCACCAGGGACGACTTCCATCGATACATATTGACCAACTCTTGAATCGAACATTTCGTTAAAGAAATGAAAACGTTCTAACGCATTTGTCGTTTCCTCATCAGAGATTTGTGTATTCAATTCGGCAAGCAGTGAGGTCATACGCTCGTCAATTTGCTCGTACTGAGAGAAGTCGGGTTCCTCTTGCAACCGTAGGTCTGACACAAAGATATACTTTTGTTGAAATGTGGAAGATGTTTCTTGCGCTTTTAGGGCGTATGTATTCCAATGTTGCATTTCTTCAGCTTGTGTTTGGATATGACTCAATAAGAAGTAAATTAACACAAATCCAATAAGAAAGCAGAAGATAATAAAAGATAAAGATAATAGCATTTTTGAACGAATGGTTGAAAAGCGTGATTTCACATCCATGTTCTCTCCTCCTAGCAATAGTTCTACGATTTTATGAACGTTTCCCAAAGATTCTACACAAGACAACATAATTTCTATATGGTAGGTAAGGGTAGAGTTCTAAGGTACGATGCACAACTCGCGTATCGTTTGGTGCACGTTTTGAGAAAGATTGGGTATGCTACCAAAGACACGCATACATAAGTGCTATTTATAGTATCGACGCTTTACATGATGTTTGAAGAGGGCGTTTCAAAAGACCTGGAAAGTTATCTTGTGATAGGATAAGTTTGGTACCTACAAGTGTGGCGTGATAAAGTCACATACGTATAGGGATATAGAGGAGTGTATAGTTGTGGCGAATTTTAATGATCGGTTGCTTCGTGCGGCAAAAGGCGAAGGTGAACGGACAAAGCCGGTATGGTATATGAGACAAGCGGGACGCTCTCAGCCGGAGTATCGCGAAATAAAGAAAAAGTATTCATTATTTGGGATTACCCATGAACCTGAGTTAGCGGCTTATGTTACTCGATTGCCAGTGGAGCAGTACAATAACGACGCTGCCATTTTGTACAAAGACATTATGTCTCCGCTTCCAGCGATTGGGGTAGACGTAGAGATTAAAAGTGGAATCGGTCCGGTGATTCATAATCCGATTCAATCAACGAGTGACATTGAAAGGCTTGGGGAAATTGACCCAGAAAAAGATGTGCCTCACATCTTAGAAACGATTAAAATTCTGCGAAAACAATTGGACGTACCTTTAATTACATTTGCTGGTGCACCATTTACGATGGCAAGCTACATGATTGAAGGTGGACCGTCGAAGTCGTATGAAAACACGAAGGCGATGATGTACGGAAATCCAAAACAGTGGCAATTGCTCATGGACAAGCTAAGCGATATGACGATTACGTATGCTAAAGCACAAATTGCTGCTGGCGCCCAAGCCTTTCAGCTTTTTGACTCTTGGATTGGGTCCCTCAGTGCCCCAGACTATCGGACGTATGTGAAGCCAACGATGATGAAGATCTTTAGTGAACTTAAGAAAGAAGGGATCCCACTCATTACTTTTGGTGTTGGGACAAGGCATCTGCTACAAGAATGGAACGACTTAGATGTGGATGTCATTGGTCTTGATTGGCGTACGTCCGTGACAGAAGCACGTGAAATGGGCATTACAAAAGCACTCCAAGGCAACTTGGACCCAGCCGTGCTTTTAGCTCCTTGGGAGACGATTGAAGAGAGAACGAGAAAGATACTTGATGAAGCCATGGACGACCCTGCCTACATTTTTAATTTAGGGCACGGGGTGACTCCGTCCATATCTCCGGACACGCTAAAGCGTTTAACGCAATTTGTCCACGATTACAGCGGGGGGATTATAAAGTGAGCAAGAAAAAAGTCGGGATTTTAGTCATGGCATATGGAACGCCGCGAAGCTTAGATGAAGTGGAACCGTATTACACACACATTCGTCGCGGAAGAAAGCTTCAAAAGAGGCACTAGACGATCTGATCGATCGGTATAAAGCCATTGGAGGGGTGTCTCCTCTGGCAAAAATTACAAATGCGCAAATGCAAGCACTTGAAGACCGATTGAATGAACGTTCCACTACTGTTGAATTCAAAGCGTATTTAGGCTTGAAGCATATTGATCCATTTATTGAAGATGCTGTTGAGAATATGAAGGCAGATGGGATTGAAGAAGCCATTTCAATCGTACTTGCGCCTCATTACTCAACGTTCAGCGTCAAATCATACAACGGCAGAGCCTTCAAAAAAGCGAAGAGATTGATGGGCCTGTTATCCATGCAGTCGAGAGCTGGTATACAGAGCCGAAATTTATTAAATATTGGTCAGACGAGCTTAGAAAGACGCTCGAAGATGTGAATCAAGATGACACAGTCGTCATTTTCTCAGCGCATAGTCTTCCAGAGAAAATCTTGACAGACAATGACCCGTACGTAGACCAATTAACCGAAACGAGTCGACTCGTTGCCGAAGCGGCTAACGTGAAAAACTATGAGATTGGTTGGCAAAGTGAGGGCAATACTGCGGACAAGTGGCTTGGACCTGACGTTCAAGACCTTACGCGTGATTTGTATAACAAATCAAAGTATCAAACCTTTGTATACGTGCCGCTAGGATTTGTTGCGGATCATTTGGAAGTGCTCTTTGATAATGACTATGAATGTAAAGTGGTTACGGATGAGCTAGGGGTTCAGTATGAGCGACCGGAAATGCCTAACACAAATGCACTGTTTATCGATGCGCTTGCAGATGCAGTGCTTAAACAGAAAGACTTGAGTCGTTAAATGAAGACAGCAATTATTGGCGGAGGGATTACAGGGCTCTCCGCTCTTTATGAGTTGGAAAAACATGGCATTGATGCCCATCTATTTGAGGCATCAGAACAACTTGGAGGTAAGGTTCGCACCTATAGGCGGGACGGATTTATCATTGAGCGAGGAGCGGATTCGTTTCTCGCACGAAAACCAGAGCTCATGGACCTCGTAAAAGAGTTGGGCATGGAGGATCGTCTCGTACCGAATGAAATCGGCCAGGCTTTTATTTTTTGGGAGAACGAGTTCCACCCCATCCCGAAAGGTTCTGTAATGGGAGTACCTGGGTCACTCTCCTCTATTTCCTCGTCTTCGCTTTTAAATCCACTCGGAAAGGCAAGGGCGGCACTTGACCTATGGATTCCTAAAGGTCGAGACGTTGAGCATGATCGCTCGGCCGGTGATTTCTTTAGAAAACGCTTTGGGAACCAAATGGTCGATCGTCTTTTAGAACCATTACTCTCAGGCATCTATGCAGGGAACTTGAAAGACTTGAGCCTCAAATCGACACTTCCGCTTTTTTATGATCTAGCAAAAGATCATAAAAGCTTGATAAAAGCGAGTGGACATCTTCAACAAAAGCGTCAAGGTTCGAGCAATAGCAAAGGTCAATTTCGCACATTCAAAAATGGGTTAAGCGAGATGATTGATGCGTTGGAAAAAGCGTGTTCATCGGAGCGGATTCATAAAAACAAAGAACTGGTCACGGTCGTCAATGAAAAAGAAAAAACAAAGCTTATTTTTTCAGATGCGAGTTACGAGCTTGTCGATCACGTCATACTGACCGTCCCCCATGACCGGGTGTCGGACGTTTTACCAAATAGTGAAATGGCGCAAGAGATGAAGGAAATGAAAGGTTCCTCCATTGCTACTGTTGCTTTAGCCTATAAAGAAGAAGATGTACACAGTCGTGTAAACGGGACGGGATTTCTTGTTCCACGGGCAAATGGGACGAACATTAAAGCGATGACATTTGTAGATAAGAAATGGCCTCATGCTGTTCCGAAAGGATATGTCCTCCTTCGGTGCTTTGTTGGACGACCAGGGGATGAACAAACGGTTTATACGAGTGATGAAGGTTTAAAAAACATGGTACAGTCAGAAATTAGCGAGATGCTAGACGTAAAGGGTTCCCCTATTTGGATTGATATTGAGCGCTGGAAAGAAGCGATGCCTAAGTATGCGGTTGGGCATGCGGAGCGGATAAAAGATTGGAAACGAGCGGTTCAAACCGTTTACCCTACTGTACAACTTGCCGGTGCTTCATATGAAGGGGTCGGTCTACCTGATTGTGTGAGGCAAGGCAGATGGCTGCAAAACACGTGCTTCAGCAGATTTCTGAACGTTAATTCGAGGTGTTGCTGCATTGAATACAGCACACCTTTTTTGTTTTTGTCTCGTCTCGGACTGAAATGACGAGCAATGTGTTACAATAACTACATTAATAATTGAGGTGAACCACATGTTTATAGATTATGTAACCATTTATGTGAAATCCGGCGACGGAGGAAATGGAATGGTTGGGTTTCGAAGAGAAAAGTACGTCCCTGACGGTGGACCAGCAGGGGGAGATGGCGGGAAGGGTGGAGACGTCGTCTTTCGTGTCGATGAAGGATTGCGAACGCTCATGGATTTCCGCTATCAGCGACATTTTAAAGCAAGCCGTGGAGAAAATGGCCGCAGTAAAAACCAACACGGCAAAAACGCAGAGTCTTCAATAGTGCTCGTACCTCCCGGTACGGTTGTGAAAGACAAACATAGTGAAGCAGTCATTGCTGATTTAACTGAACACGGAGAAGAAGCAATGATTGCCAAAGGCGGACGTGGAGGTCGCGGGAATACTCGATTCGCGACACCAGCAAACCCAGCTCCAGAACATGCGGAAAATGGGGAGCCAGGCATCGAGAGGGAGATTATTCTCGAGCTGAAACTTCTCGCTGATATCGGGCTGATTGGCTTTCCAAGTGTAGGAAAGTCGACATTCCTCTCCATTGTTACTGCAGCAAAACCAAAAGTCGCTGATTATCCGTTTACGACGATTAAGCCAAACTTAGGTGTTGTTTCTACAAATGACGGAAGAAGTTTCGTTATGGCTGATTTGCCTGGGCTGATCGAAGGTGCTCATGAAGGCGTAGGGTTAGGTCATCAATTTTTACGTCATATTGAGCGTACGAAAGTGCTCGTTCACCTCATTGATGTGTCCGGCTTAAGCGGTCGAGATCCATACGAGGATTACTTGACAATCAATCAAGAGCTGAAAGAATATAACGAACAGCTCATGAACCGTCCGCAAATTGTTGTTGCGAATAAGATTGATATGCCAGACAGTGAAGAGACGCTTCGGACGTTTAAAGAGCAGTTAGACGACGATGTTCAAGTATATGAATTATCTACACTTCAGCGTAAAGGGGTAGACTTGCTCGTTAACCACATTGCTGATGAACTCGAACAAGCGCCGGAAGTCGATGCGTTTGAACAACCCGCTCTAGAAGAAAATGTGTTGTATAAGCATCAACCAGAAGAAATATTTGTCATCACGCGTGATCCGGATGGAACGTATGTATTAAGCGGTGATGAACTTGAACGCAGAATTCAAATGTTAGACCTAAATCGTACAGAGTCAGCACGACGATTCTCAAGAACGCTTCGGAATTTAGGTGTTGATGCAGCGCTTCGAGATCGAGGAGCGAAGGATGGAGACCTCGTAAGACTTGCAGGCATTGAGTTTGAATTTATTGATGAATAACGTTTAAATGGTGGTGAGTACTGGTGGCAGAAGAAATTGACCAGTTTTATCTCGTTCGAGAAGACATGCTCACAGAAGCAATGCAAAAAACCGTCCAAGCCAAGATTTTATTAGAAAATAAGACCTGCTCGACGATTGGCGAAGCCGTCAAACAAGTTGGTTTAAGCCGGAGTGCGTTTTATAAATATCGAGATGCCGTCCAACCTTTTCATACGATGATTCAAGAAAAGATTATTACGTTCTCGATCCATCTTGCTGACCGCTCAGGAGCCCTATCAGGCTCCTGACAAAAGTCGCAGAAACGGATTCAAATGTACTTACGATTAATCAAACAATTCCATTACAAGGCCGAGCAAACATTACGCTTACCGTTGATACGAGCATGTTAAATGTAGAGGTTCGACAGCTGATGGCTGACATTAAAGCGATGGAAGCTGTTGAAAAAGTGGAGATCATCGGTTCAGGTGTATCAGGCGCATAAGCTGCATTTTGAAGGCTTTTATCTGCAAGATACCATCTAAAGAGAGAGTGGAGAAGAGACCCATGAAAACCGCGTATTTAGGGCCGGAAGGAACATTTACCGAGTTGGCTGCGAAGTCATTTTTAGGTGAGACTGCCCGGGTTCCATACAAAGATATTCCAAGCACGATGAACGCATTGGAAAGCCAGGAAGTTGATGCAGCAGTTGTTCCATTAGAGAACACAATTGAGGGGTCGGTTAACGTTACACTTGACCACCTCATTCATCGCTATCATTTTCCGATTGTAGCAGAAGTGGCGATACCGATTGCTCAACATTTACTTATCCATCCGTCGACGACGGATTATACACAGGTAGACACAATCTATTCGCATCCTCATGCGATCGCTCAGTGTCATGAATTCATTAGTGACAAGATAACGGATGCGCAAATTGCTTACGCGACATCAACGGCAAGTGCTGCAAAAGAAGTGTCCGAGCGGCCAGAGCTTAATCGAGCAGCGATTGCCAATCGTTTAGCAGCAGAGAAATACGGGCTAACGATTGCTGAAGAGAATATTCACGATTTCCCGAATAATCATACCCGCTTCGTGTTGTTGGCAAATGATGTACCAGAGATGACGCGCCATTTCGGTTCAGCTGCCCCGCAAAAAACGAAGATTGTGATCACGCTGCCTTCCGATTACTCTGGAGCGTTGCACCAAGTATTATCCGCGTTTGCATGGCGCAAACTAAACTTGACGAAGATTGAGTCTCGTCCAACAAAAACTGGGATCGGTAATTATTATTTTATTATTGACGTTGATCATGCCTATGATTCGATTTTACTCCCGAGTACATTAGAAGAACTAAAAGCACTCGGGTGTGAGACGCGAGTTCTTGGTACGTACCCATCTGTTTTTATTGAAGAAGAGCAGGAGACGACGCTATAATAATGAATACTTGTGCCCGGCTGTGCATATCTTCTTAAGGGAAGCATCAATGATGACGGACTGATTATATGCACAGGAGGGACGACAATTGTGAAGATCCATATTGTACAAAAAGGCGACACACTTTGGAATTTGGCGAAGAAATATGATGTCGGCTTTGAAGAGCTTAAAGCAGCGAACACGCAGCTTGCCAATCCAGATATGGTGATGCCAGGAATGAAGATCAAGATTCCTGGTAAAGGTGTTCAAGCGAAAAAAGAAGTTCAATCAAAAGCAGGCCCTGCAAAGGATTACACGAAAAAAGAGCAGCCAGTCGCAAAAGAACAGCCAGCACAGCCGAAAAAAGAAGCGCCTGCTGTGAAGCCCCCGCCGATGAAAAAGTCAGTGATGGAAGTACCGAAAAAAGAACCAACAGCATACAAACAACCAGCTAAAGCTCCTGCAAAGAAGCAAACGGTACCACCAAAAATGACAAAACCGACACCGAAAAAGGAAAAAGAACCTGTAGCTATGAAAGAAATGCCGAAACAAAAAGCAATGCCAAAGCCGGAACAAAAAACAAGAAGAAGTGCCGTATTATCGCCAGTAATGCCGCAGTATCAACAGCAAATGGCACATCCTTGTATGGAACCGTCCCCATACTACGGAGCTACCATCAACCGATACCGCCTCATTTAATGCAGTATTGTTATCCATGTGGCCCGTATATGCCACCCACACCTTATCAAATGATGCCACCGGCATACGCGCAACCACAAAGCAATCATTATGAAATGCATCCTTTTAATGAAGGATACGGGTATCATCAGCCATATGAATTCCAATACCAAGGAAGCTATGATGATGAGTACGATCATCGTGAAAACCAGCCTTATTCTGAATCGTTTGAGCAATCGCGTTACGTTGCACCGGTAACGCATGCACCAATGGTGGATCCATACGGATACTATTATCCTCCACCAATGATGTACGGTGCACCGCCTGCGCCTCAACAGAGTTGGCAGTTTCCAAATGAGGACAATGAGGAATAACAATGGAGGACCTTCCTCCAAATAACAGGAGTATCTTAACGCCCTTCTTCACAAAATACTTGTGAAGGGGGATGTTTCATTTATGAAGAAATTTGCTTTGTCGGTTGCCGCTTGCACATTGTTAGCAACAAGTCTTGCAGGTTGTGGGGATGCCAATAATCAGGCAGCGAATGACCGGGCTGCTTATGATATGAACTATGTGAACGATTATCGTGGTGCCGACCAAGATTATGCGATGAACCGAAGTAACAGGGGAGACCGTGGTGAAGGACCAATTACGGATATGCTAACTGTTGATGACCGTACTACACGTACAGAACGTCATGACAGCACGCACAATGTAGATGACCGTACTGGGAGTTCTTGGGCATATAATAATGCGAGAGATGTATCGACAAAGACCATTATACGAACGCAGAAAGAAATGCAAACAAAGAACGTTTCCAAAAATATAACGGAGAAACTGGAAACCATCCTGGCATGGTGAATAATCGCGGGTATATGAATGGTGATAACGACGAAAACCCATATCATGTTGGGCACACAGACCGTTATAACAGTGACAATCATCACGATCTTGAAAGAACCATTGATCAAGCTGTTACGGATATGAAAGCGGTAAGTGACACTCATGTTGTTGTTGACGATGACCAAATCGTCATTGCGATAAAAGGAAATAACATTAGCGACTCCACAAAAGAAGAAATCAAGGATGAAGTTGAAGATTATACGAACAGAACCGTCTACGTTACTGATGATGAAGAAATGTTTACGAATGTGCGCAACATCGCAAATGATGTCCAGCGCGCAGGCGGGGAAATGATGGATGAAACGAGAGCCACATTTGACGATATGGTAAGCGACCTTGGGGATATGTAGAGCGTCCGTTTGAACGGAGCAGATAAAAATCGTAAGCGTAAGAGGAGAGTTCTCCTTTTGCGCTTTTTTGATTCGTGCTATATTTATTTATTAGAGTATGTGCAATGGAGGGGAGCATGCGACATGGCTGGACATTCAAAATGGAATAACATTAAACGAAGAAAAGAAGCACAAGACACGAAACGTGCCAAAGTGTTTACGAAAATAACGAAGGAAATCTTTGCATCTGTTCGTGCAGCTGGAGATGACCCTGATACGAATTTACGACTCAGGCAAGCCATTCAAAAAGCGAAAGCTGCGAATTTGCCTGCAGATAACATTGAACGAACGATAAAAAAAGCAGCAGGAAACCAAGAAGATGTCACGTATTACGAACTGACTTATGAAGGGTATGGACCTGGTGGGGCAGCCATTTTTGTACAAGTGCTCACAGACAATAAAAACCGAGTCGTCGCGGATTTACGGCATGCTTTTTCCAGGAACGGGGGTAATCTTGGAGAGGATGGTTGTGTCGCTTTTTTGTTTCAAGATGTTGGCATCTTAGAAATTGCTGCTAATAGCGGTGAGGAAGAAGAAGTTATGCTTGATGCAATTGAAGCAGGAGCGTCAGAGTTTGAACTTGTGGACGATCAGTACATGATTACAACGGAACCTAAACATATTGAAGCAGTAAAGCTCGCTTTAGAAGCAGCGGGGTATAAAGTGAGTAACAGTCACCTGGCGAAGATTCCATTAACGACAACAACGTTGGATGAGGAGCAGTGGGTGATGATGGACCAACTGATTGATCGTTTAGAAGACAACGATGATGTGCAAAATGTATATTATAACGCAGATTGACCATTTGCAATGAATACGTATGTTCCCATCCTTTTCGCGATTATGCTACACTTAAACTAGTTTGAATGGAGAGGGGAACGTCTGTGATTGAATCCTTATACGGATCTGTCGTGTATCGTGACCATGAATCCGTAACGATGAATGTACACGGAGTCGGTTACCACGTACTATGCGCAGATCCTTTAACATACCAAGTGAATGAAGCAGATTTATTTACGATTTACATTTATACGCACGTAAGGGAAGATGCCATTCGGCTGTACGGCTTTAAAACAAGAGAAGAGCGCGTGCTATTTAGCCGTTTGTTGCAAGTGTCAGGTATCGGTCCAAAAGGAGCGCTAGCTGTACTTGCAGAAGGAAATGCTGCAGTTGTAGTCGGGGCTATTGAAGAAGAAAACGAAACACTGCTCACCAAATTTCCAGGTATCGGAAAGAAAACAGCGAGGCAAATGATTCTTGATCTAAAAGGTAAACTTGATTTTGTTCAGGCAGCCTCAGTGGAGCCTGACACACGTATACGTTTAACAAATGATGCGCTAGATGAAGCGATGGATGCGCTCCGGGCATTAGGGTACGGTGAGCGTGAAGTAAAGAAAGCAGAGAAAGCGTTAAAAGACGAAGACCTTCAATCCGATGAATACGTAAGAAGAGCGCTGCGTTTATTTGTGGAGCGCTAGGAGGGATAAAATGGACGATCGTGTCATCTCTCAAGAAGCATTAAATGCAGAAGAAGAACGCGTAGACCAAGGGGTGAGACCCCTTTCGTTTGATGATTACATTGGTCAAGAGCAAGTGAAACGTAATTTACGTGTGTTCATTGAAGCGGCAAAGATGCGCGAAGAGAGTTTGGACCATGTGCTGTTATATGGTCCTCCAGGTCTTGGGAAGACGACCCTTGCTGCAATTATTGCGAATGAAATGAACGTAAATATTAAAACGACGTCAGGACCAGCAATTGAGCGTCCTGGTGATCTTGCCGCCATTCTTACGACGCTTGAACCGGGGGATGTGCTATTTATTGATGAGATTCACCGGCTAAATCGAGCGGTGGAAGAAGTGTTGTATCCGGCAATGGAAGACTTCTGTTTAGATATCGTCATCGGAAAAGGGACTGAAGCCAAGTCAGTCCGACTGGACTTGCCCCCATTTACGCTCGTTGGTGCGACGACAAGAGCAGGCATGTTAAGCGCACCGTTACGTGACCGGTTCGGTGTGCTAAGTCGCTTAGAATATTATTCATTGGATGAGTTGGCCCGGATTGTTCAGCGAAGCAGTCAATTGCTTAGTTTTGATATGGAACAAGCGTCAGCATTTGAATTAGCGCGCCGTCTCGTGCCACGCCGCGTATCGCCAATCGCTTACTTCGTCGGGTCCGGGACTTTGCACAAGTGAACGGTGTCACTTCAATTGCCGTAGATGAAACGTCAGAAGCATTGGAACAACTGCAAGTAGACCGACTAGGCCTTGACCCTAACGACGTGCGCTTATTAACGATGATCGCTCACAAGTTAATGGCGGACCTGTAGGTGTTGAGACGATGGCAGCAATGTAGGTGAAGAGACGGAAACGATCGAAGAAGTGTATGAGCCTATCTTTTGCAGATCGGTTTTTTGCAACGGACACCACGGGGACGATTGTTAACGCCACTTGCATATGAACATTTTGGGTGGGCGTCTCAAGGAGAAGTTTAGCGATGGGGCAATTTCCGAAAATGCTCATCATTATTGGGGCGATACTTATCGGTATTGGGCTGTTGTGGCAGGTCGGCGGGAAGATTATACCGCTTGGCAAGTTGCCAGGAGATTTCCTCTTTCGAGGTGAAAATACGACGGTCTATATACCGATCGTTACATCCATCATAATAAGCATTGTGTTAAGCCTCATTTTCTTTATTGTGGGGCGTTTTCGATGACCTACAGGAACAACAGGAGTGAACATAGCGATGAGAGTTGATGACTTTGATTTTGAACTACCAGAAGAATTGATCGCGCAGACCCCTTTAAAGGAACGAGACCAATCGCGGCTTCTCGTTCTTGAGACACCAGGTGGGGCGCTTCATCATACCCATTTTACGCACATTGAAGAAGAGTTAAACGACGGGGATTGTCTCGTTTTAAATAATACAAAGGTGCTGCCGGCTCGGTTGTTTGGCACGAAGGAGAACGGTGGTGCAAACATTGAATGTTTGTTGTTAAAAGAACAAAGTGATGATACGTGGGAAGCACTCGTTAAACCAGCCAAACGCGTGAAAGAAGGCACGACCATATCGTTTGGAGACGGCCGTTTGCAAGCGGTCTGTACAAACGTACTTCCGCACGGCGGCAGAGAGCTCTCATTCTCCTACGATGGGATTTTTCTAGAGGTATTGGAGAGTCTTGGTGAAATGCCACTGCCACCATACATTACTGAGACGCTTGAAGAACGCGATCGTTACCAAACGGTGTATGCCACACAGACGGGTGCTGCAGCAGCTCCAACCGCTGGTCTTCACTTCACCGAAGCGTTGTTAAACAGATTGCGTGCAAAAGGCGTCCAAATCTGTTATATTACTCTGCACGTCGGATTAGGTACGTTTCGTCCGGTTTCTGTGGAAAAAATCGAAGACCACGACATGCACAAAGAGTTTTATGAGATGGATGAAGACACAGCGAGACGTTTGAATGATGCAAAGCGTAATGGAAACCGAATTATCGCTTGTGGGACAACGTCAGCGCGGACGCTCGAGACAATCGCTTGTGAGCGCGAAGCGTTTGCCCCGTGCTCAGGTTGGACGAACATCTTTATTTATCCAGGGTATGAATGGAAAGCGGTAGACAGCTTGATTACAAACTTTCACCTCCCGAAGTCCACACTGATGATGCTAGTAAGTGCTCTGGCAGGACGAGATGAAATTATGGCGGCGTACACGTCTGCCATTGAACACCGATACCGCTTTTTTAGTTTTGGCGATGCAATGTTTATTAAGAGGAGCTAAGATCTGTATGTCAGCAGTTTATTACGAGCACATCAAGACGTGCAAACAGTCAGGGGCAAGGTTAGGAAAGGTTCATACGCCGCACGGTAGCTTTGATACACCAATGTTTATGCCGGTAGGGACACTTGCGACTGTAAAAATGATGAGTCCTGAAGAATTGAAAGAGATGAACGCACAAATCATCCTTTCCAATACGTATCATCTATGGTTGCGACCTGGGGAAGATCTCATAGAGGAAGCGGGTGGTTTGCATTCCTTTATGAACTGGGATCGCCCAATATTAACGGATTCCGGTGGATTTCAAGTGTTTAGTTTGAGCAAGCTTCGTGACATTCAAGAAGAGGGTGTGCACTTTCGCAATCACATTAGTGGTGAGAAATTGTTTCTCTCTCCAGAGAAAGCGATGCGAATCCAGCATTCTCTTGGATCAGATATTATGATGGCATTTGACGAATGCCCACCTTATCCAGCTTCATATGAATACATGAAGCGAAGTGTAGAACGTACAAGCCGTTGGGCAGAAAGATGCCTTACGACCCATGAAGGAAACGAAACGCAAGGGCTTTTTGGGATTGTACAAGGAGGAGAGTATCCAGACCTACGCGCTCAAAGTGCGAAGGACCTCGTTTCGATGGATTTTCCAGGATATGCAATTGGAGGACTTTCCGTCGGTGAACCAAAGGACGTTATGAATCGTGTTCTTGAAGAGACGATGCCTCACCTTCCAGACAATAAGCCGCGCTATTTAATGGGTGTAGGCTCAGCAGATGCACTCATAGATGGTTCCATTCGTGGGGTAGACATGTTTGATTGTGTGCTTCCAACAAGGATTGGTCGAAACGGTACGTGCATGACATCTACGGGGCGTAAAGTCATTAGAAATGCCGAATACGCGAGAGACTTTCGTCCAATCGACGAAAATTGTTCGTGTTATGCATGTAAGAATTATTCTCGAGCTTATATTCGACATTTAATTAAAAGCAAAGAAGCATTCGGGTTTCGTTTAACCTCTTACCATAACTTGCATTTCCTGCTAAACTTAATGGTGAATGTTCGTGAGGCGATTAAAGAGGACAGGCTACTTGATTTTAAAGAAGCATTCTTTGAACAATATGGGTTTAATCGTCCGGATGCGAAGAATTTCTAACAGAGGATGTTTGTATTACGAGAAGGGAGTGAATGATAATGATCGAACCAATTATTATGTTACTTTTGATGTTTGCGATTGTGTATTTCTTGCTGATTCGTCCTCAGCAAAAGCGCCAAAAGCAAGTGCGTGAAATGCATGCAAACCTTCAAAAAGGGGATGACATCGTTACAATTGGCGGACTGCATGGCACGATCGATGCGATCGATGAAGAAAAGATTGTACTGCTTGTCAATGATAACCGCAAGCTTACGTATGATCGTTCTGCTGTTCGCGAAGTGATGAACCAAAACTAAGTAAAAAAGGCCGAATTCACACAGGTGGTGAATGTCGGTCTTTTTCATTTACGCAATCGATGATCGTATCGATACGCCAATCATCCCCCCGATCAACGCCGTAACGATGCAAAGAGAAAATACGATGAGTTGGGACATGACTACGGGTGTCCCGTATCCTAGAAACTGGATGCTAAGCGCTAGGAGTACAAAACTAACCCCTGCCAGAAGCCCGAACAACCATCCTTTCGATCCTGCACGAATGGCGGCGACGAGCCCACCAATAAACGTAATCGTTAACGTGATGGCAATCGTTACTGCACCTAAAGATTGTTCGGTAAACGAACTAAAGCGAAGGATCGTAGCGAGAATGAGACTGCTTGCAATGACGAGCGTGAGCATCGTGAGAAAAGAACCGCCAATTGCTTTTAAATATGGGGTATCCACTGGATCGCCTCCAATCATTAGATTCATTTTCTTCTCTACAGCTTATGTGTCATACAAGCATATAGAATAAAAAATTACGGATGCAATTCCTCCTAACGGAAAACATAATGGCAAGAAGTTGTTAAGGAGGATCACATTGGATCTGTTTTCGATTTTTTGGCGTGTATTGTTTTTTTATTTCTTTCTCTTAATTTCATTACGTGTGATGGGGAAACGAGAAGTAGGAGAGTTGACCTTACTAGATTTTGTCGTGTCGATCATGATTGCCGAATTTGCAGTTACCGGGATTGAGGAGGAATCGCTTATTGAAGGCATGTTTCCGATTATCATTCTCGCGTGTTTGCAAATTGTATTGGCCTATATATCTTTAAAAAGCAACCGGCTTCGGGATCTATTGGACGGACAGCCGACGATTGTTATTGAAAACGGCAAAGTAGATGAACAGGCGATGCGACGTTTGCGTTACAATTTTGATGATTTGATGCTGCAGTTGCGCCAACACGATTTAACGGACTTCACGCAAGTGGCTTATGCCATCCTTGAGCCATCGGGGGATTTGTCTGTCATTGAGGCAACGAAAAATGCTGGGCAAGTCATTTTCCCATTTCCATTTATCGTAGATGGAGAAATGCAAAGGCACCAGTTACAGCACATTGGTCGAGATGAAGAGTGGTTGAGGACAGAATTGAAAAAAAGAGGGTACGACGACGTGAAAAAAATTGCGGTCTGTTCTGGGAATCGGGAAGGGAACTTTGTGATTAACATAAAATCAGATGCATAAGCGTGGTGGGTGTGACAACGAGAAGTGCGTGAAGGCACTTCTCGTTGCTAAACGAAGATTATGAACGAAACAAGGATTGAACGATCGGAATGCGACTGATATTCTTGATGTGAAGCAAACCGAATAGGAAAAGGGCGATAAAATAGACAGCAACTGTAATCAATATGCTCAGTAGCGTTCCAGCAAGCATTTGTTCAGCGGTAACAAACGTACGAAAGCACATGATGGCCACACCCGCAGATAAAAGCGTTACAATACCGGTGTTTGTCCAATCACGAAAACGAATCGTAAACCCTACCGCACGTGAAACGCTAATAAAATGAAGCAAAGTAACAAGCACCATACTCGTACAGATGGCAAGAGCAGCGCCCATCATGCCAAGTTCTGGTTGAGATGCGAGAAATGCAATGGCAGATAGTTTGACGACAGCGCCAATTAAACTGTTGTACATCGCCGACTTCGCAAGGTTAAGTGCTTGTAGAATGGCTTGCAGTGGCCCTTGAAAATACAGGAAGATACAAAAAGGTGCCATCAGCTTCAAGTATACAGCCGCCTGAGGAGCATGATACATAAGCGTAAGCACAGGAACCGCAAACACGTACAAAATAACAATGGAGATGCCCCCAGATAACAAGGCCACTTTTGTCGTTTGTTGAAGCCTTCTTTGAATGAGAGTGTAATCTTCTTTGCTATGGGCTTCACTAATTGCAGGTACAAGCGATACAGAAAGTCCATACGTAATAAAAGAAGGTAAAAATAACAACGGGATAACAAAACCGCTCAGTTCACCGTATTGACTTGTCGCTAAAATCGTAGCGACACCAGCAGCAGCAAGACTTTGTGCAACGATAATGGGCTCAAGAAATAGTGACACCGAGCCAACGAGACGGCTGCCGGTTGTTGGCAAAGCGATCGTCATTAAATCATGTAGCGTTTTTTTACCTCCGACTAAGGCTTGAGAGAAATTTTTGCGGATTCTCATCGGTTTTTTTCTTTTGAACATGTAGATGACGTACAGTAGAGATGCAAGTTCACCGAGCACCGCCGAGATCATCGCACCGGCAGCGGCGAATTCAATCCCGTAAGGAAGCAGTGTGCTCGTACAAATGGCGACAAGCGCAATGCGGACGATCTGCTCAATCACTTGAGCGTAGGCGATCGGTTTCATATTTTGCATTCCTTGAAAATAGCCGCGTAAAACGGCAGAAAGTGCTACAATGGGAACAATTGGGATAATCGCCAGCAATGGATATAAAGCTCTCGTGTCGGTAAGTAACCACTCAGCAAGCACCGGTGCAAGAAAAATAATTAACGTCGTAAACAAGATGCTCAACGAGCCCGTAACGACCATACTTACTGCTAGAATTCGCTTTTTACGGTCATGATCTCCTACAGCATCGGCTTCGGCGATGAGCTTTGAGATTGCAACGGGTAGACCGAGCTGTGTGAGTGTAATCACGAGTAAAATGTTGGAATGGCCATCATGTACAAGCCCATTCCTTCAGCGCCCATAATTCTGGCGACGACAATTTTATTGACAAAACCAAGCAAACGGGTAACAAGACCGGCCATAATCAGGATAAATGCTCCTGCAAAGAAGGTTTGTTTAGACATTTACGCCTCCTTTTTGTCATCTAATCGTAAGGTTGTCCTTCTCCATATGTATGCGCATTTTTGGAAGGCATGACAAGCTCGTGACGGAAGGGAAGAAATCGAGAGGTGAACGTAGTGAACCCCCAACAATTTGAAGTGTGGAGAGATGATTTAGAACCGGTGTTAATATTGAAAGCCGATGAGTTTCACTTACTAGGGCAAAAAGAAGCGACGAAAGAAGACGTATGGCAGCTAGGGCTAGAGAAATTGCAAAAAGAAGAAGAATTTGTCCCTTTCTATCAATTCGTGAGTGTGTTTATGCGTTTGAATGTGACGGACTATATGAACAAAGTCACAATTTCAGCGTATAAAGGTGAGGGAAAATGGTCGAAAGATACCGAAGATGAGCTAGAAGGCTTACTTCATGACGTTCTTCGGCATTGACAGTAAAAAAGTAGGGTTCGTATAATAGATATGTTGTGCAAAAGATGCTCGTAGATCATCATCTTCAGTGAACCGTGTCTGAAGGGATTGCGAGATGGATAGTTTTTTTGTTTTTAATGAAGGAGGACATGTAATGGGTAAGAAGTGGCTGAGAATCGGTACATTTTTCGCCATCGTCATCGCTCTAGGTGTGCTGATTTTTCAGACAGCTGAAGACGTTGCATCAGATACGAATTTAGGACTTGACCTTCAAGGCGGGTTCGAAGTGTTGTACCAGTTGCAACCTGAAGATGGAGAAGAGTTGACAGACGATGATATACAGTCAACAGCAACGGCTCTGAACCAACGAGTAAACGTACTCGGTGTATCCGAACCGGCAATCTCTGTAGAAGGGGAAGACAGAATTCGCGTTCAGCTGCCTGGCGTTGAGGACCAACAAGAAGCAAGGGCCACGCTCGGTACGGAAGCGGAGTTAACGTTTAGAGACGTAAACGATAATGTGTTACTTACCGGTGAAGATTTACAGCAGGGAGGCGCGCAAGCGACGTTTGACCCGGATGACAACTCCCCGATTGTCGCTTTAACGCTTCAAGATGGTGACAAGTTTGGTGACATTACTGCGGAATTATCGCAACAAACACCACCAGAAAACTTACTCGTTATCTGGTTAGACTACGAAGAAGGCATGTCATTTGCAGAAGAAGCGCAAAGTGAAGACCCAGCTTATCTTTCTGCACCGCAAGTGACACAAACGCTTCGTCAGCCAGAAGTTGTAATTACGGGTAGTTTTACACTCGAAGAGACGGAATTTATTGCAGACATACTTAATGCGGGTGCCCTTCCTGTATCACTAGAGGAAGTGTATTCAAATGCCGTCGGTGCGTCACTCGGTGAACAAGCATTAGAGCAGACGTTGATTGCCGGCATCATCGGTGTCGCGTTAGTGTTTATTTATATGTTGGCGTATTACCGTTTCATGGGTGTCATTGCAACGATCACACTTTCGGTATACATCTATTTGGTAATGATTTTCTTCAATGCCATCCAAGGTGTACTCACATTGCCAGGGATTGCAGCATTAATTCTCGGTGTTGGTATGGCGGTTGATGCGAATATTCTTACCTATGAACGAATAAAAGAAGAACTAAAAGATGGAAAATCAGTGAAATCAGCATACAAAGCGGGAAGTCGTCGTGCGCTAGGTACGATCATTGACGCCAATATTACGACCATTATTGCCGCTGCTGTCATGTTCTACTTCGGAACAAGTGCGGTTCAAGGGTTTGCTGTCATGTTGATTACGAGTATTCTAACAAGCTTTATTACGGCTGTGTGGGGCTCGAGGGTTCTCCTTGGGTTATGGGTGAACAGCCGGACCTTAAACCGTAAATATTGGTTATTTGGTGTAAAGGGGCGTGACGTTCGTGGACTTTAATATGGCTAACAAGAACTGGGACCTGATTAAACACCGCAAAAAATATTTCGGTTTAACAATCATTATGACGCTCATTGGAGCGATATTGCTCTCAACGGTCGGTCTCAACCTCGGCATTGACTTTGAAAGTGGAACGCGTGTCGATGTCGTTGCTGGGGAGCCGTTAACAGAAGAAGAAGTGGCGGATCACTTTATCGCCGCCGGTGGATTTGAACCCGATGATATTACACTTGCAGGTGACAACAATGAACAAGCATCTGCTCGGTTTATCGGAGCAATGGACCAAGAAGACGTCGGGGCGATACAGGCGTATTTCACGAATGAATTTGGAGAAGAACCAAACATAAGCACCGTTTCTCCACAAATTGGGCGCGAGCTTGCACAAAACGCGATTATCGCTACGTTACTTGCTGCCTTCGGGATTGTCGTTTACGTTGCGTTTCGATTTGAATTTCTATACGGTGTTGCAGCGGTTGCCGCTCTCTTGTATGATGCCATCTTTGTGCTAACCATTTTTAGCATCTTACAGCTTGAGGTGAACATCCCGTTCATTGCCGCGATCTTGACGGTTGTCGGGTATTCGATAAATGATACGATCGTTACGTTTGACCGTATTCGCGAGAATATGAAGAAACAAGATGAGATTCGAGACTTTAACCATCTTGCTAAAGTTGTGAATGATAGTTTGTTACAGACGCTCACTCGTTCCATTAACACTGTTCTTACCGTTCTATTCGCAGCAGGTGCAATTTGGTTGTTTGGTAGTGAAGCAATTACGTCCTTCGCCTTTGCGATTGTCATTGGTCTTATTGCCGGAACGTATTCTTCATTGTTCTTCGCCGCACAATTGTGGTTAGTGATGAAGCATCGTTCGTTAGAAAGAAAAAAGAATAAGCCAGTAGAAGCAGAAGAATACTAGGACAATACCCCTCCGAGACATTTGGAGGGGTGTTTTTACCGTATCAAATCTTTGAATAATGGAGCGATCGGTATGCAAAATGGAAACAGTGAGCGTTTCAAGAAAATTAATTTCGCTGCTTGGCTCGGAATCGGGATTAATATCATCCTCGCCGCTTTAAAGTTTTTCGTCGGTTGGTTTGCGAATAGCCGGGCACTTATTGCCGATGCGCTTCACTCAGCTGCAGATGTCGTCACCTCTTTTGCTGTGCTGATTGGTGTGCGTGCCGCCGAGCTTCCACCAGACGAAGACCACCCGTATGGTCACGGGAAAGCAGAATCGATTACAGCAATTATCGTTAGTGTGTTGCTGTTCGTGGTCGGCCTAGATATTGCGATCAGTACGCTTGGAGACATCGGGTCTGAGAACCCTGTTCCAGGTATTGCTGCTCTGTATGTAATTATTTTCTCGATCATCGTAAAAGAAGCGTTATTCCGTTATAAGCTTCATCTTGGGAAGAAATATAACAGTGAAGCCATCATTACGGATGCATGGCATCATGCTCTGATGCTTATTCTTCGATCGCGGCAATGGTCGGGGTCGGTGCTTCACTTTTAGGGGCGCAATTTGGTCTGTCATGGCTCATGTATGGAGACATGATTGCTGGTGTATTTGTCGCAGCTCTTGTAATGGTTATGGCGTATAAACTCGGTCGAGATGCGATTCACAACTCTTTGGACCATGTGTTGCATGAGGAAGATACCGTTGACATGATTGAGCGTGTAAACGGAGTGGAAGGTCTCATAAAAATTGACGAATTTCACGCAAGAGAGCATGGACATTATGTGATTGTTGATATTAAAATAGTAGTAAATCCTGACATCTCAGTTCGAGAAGGGCACGACATTGCCAAACGTGTAAAGAATACACTGATGGAAGAGGAGCGGGTTCGGGACGTCCTCGTCCACGTTAACCCATTAGATGTTGATGAACGAGAAACTATACGCAGGAGTGATCTAACATGAAAGGTCAATGGACATTAATTCTCGGTTTAATCGCTGCACTTTTAATCTCAATTTTTGCTGTGATAAACGTTGACTCGGTAACGGTAGACTTTATGTTTGCCACAACCAAGTGCCACTTATTCTCATCATTTTAGGTTCTGTATTAATGGGTGGGGTGATTGTCGGCGCTGTAGGAATGTTGAAAGTGTACAAATTGCAACAAGAAATTCGTCGTTTGAAGAAGAGCCAACAAGAAGGTCGCCAAGTGAGTGATCACCCAGATCCGAAAGATCAAACTTCAGAAACCGAGCATTCGGACACAGATTAGTCGATTGCTGAGCGTTCAGCTGTTCTGTATAATGTATACGGTCAGGTGAGGAGTGAAGAACGAATGTTACAAGCAAACACAAAATGGCAAATGAAAACACAGACGATGAAAGCAGATCAGTTGGCATCAGTGCTCGGTGTGTCATCTTTGACTGCCCATCTCCTCATGAATCGCGGGTGTGAGACGAAAGAGAAAGCTGAAGCTTTTTACATATGAACGAGGATCGTATGCACGATCCTTTTCTTTTGCATGGCATGAAAGAAGCTGTTGACCGGGTCCATAAAGCGGTGATTGACAAAGAGAAGATCATTGTCTTCGGGGATTATGATGTCGATGGGGTGTCAAGTACAGCACTCATGTGTGAAACACTACAAAAGCTTGGAGCGGTGTATGACTGGTACATCCCCAACCGGTTTACTGAAGGGTATGGTCCAAACGTGAACGCTTTTCAAGGTTTACGTGATGGAGGTGCGTCGCTTATCATTACGGTGGATACAGGCATTGCGGCAATAGACTCGGTAAATTTTGCCAATGAAATTGGCTTAGACGTCATTGTGACTGATCACCATGAAGTCGGTCCTGAATTGCCAGCTGCTCAAAGCATCATTAATCCGAAGAAGAAAAACTGCTCGTATCCTTACAAAGACCTGGCAGGGGTCGGCGTTGTGCTGAAACTATCGCACGCACTGTTAGGTGAAGTACCTAAAGACGGATTTGATTTGGTTGCACTTGGCACGATCAGTGACCTTGTTCCGCTAGTAGATGAAAACCGATATTTTGCAAAGCGGGGGTTAAAGCAGTTGGGCCTACAAAAGCGTGCGGGTTTACGTTCATTAGGCGAAGTGAGTGGGTTAAACGGCCCTCCGTTTTCTGCTCAAGATGTTGGGTTTGGACTTGGTCCAAGGCTAAATGCGGCAGGGAGAATGGCTTCTGCTAGGCCAGCTTGTGAGCTGCTGATGGTGAAAGATACAGAGGAAGCGCTCGTTCTTGCTGAGCAAATTGATCATTTAAATCAAGACCGCCAAGAGACGGTAGAGCGGATTGCCGAAGAGGCCCTTAAAAGCGTAGATCAAGAGACAGATGTTGATGCCGTTGTCGTATCTGGTGTTGGCTGGAACTCGGGTGTGACCGGTATTGTGGCCTCTCGCCTCGTGGAAAAGTTCAATCGACCGGCGATCGTCATTGCGGTAGATGAACATGGCGTCGGGAAAGGTTCGGCACGTAGCATTCCAGGTTTTGATTTATACGATACACTTTCAGAAGTTCGTCACCTATTTACTCATTTTGGCGGACATCCGATGGCAGCAGGATTAACGATCGATACGACTCATATTGACGAGCTCCGAAGTCATATGAATAAGCGTGTAAACGAGACGATGACAGAAGAAGAGTTTATTCCGGTCACTCACATTGAATTGTCTTTAACGGTTTCTGATGTAACGATTGACCTTATTCGAGAAGTTGAACAGTTGGCCCCTTTTGGAATGGGCAATCCCAAGCCATGTGTACTGATTGAAGAGTCTAAGATCATTGATAAACGCTCGATCGGCGCAAAGAAGAATCACGTGAAGATGCAACTGGCGGATGACGATGCGCAATTGGATTGCATCGGTTTTCGCAAAAGTTATATCGATGATCAAGTGAGCATGAGCAGCAGCATATCTGTGATTGGTGAGTTGGAAACGAACGAATGGCGAGGGAAGATAAAGCCGCAACTGATTTTGAAAGATGCACAAGTAAACGGCTACCAACTGTTTGATGTGCGAGGCAAATCACTCGCTTCATTACCCGCTGATGTTGCACTTGTTGTGTTTACCGAAGAGAAAAAACAACAGCTGAAGCGTTTAGACACAGAGAGTGCGGTTATCCGCGCAGATGAAGTAGATTCAACGATGCCTGGCACGTGTGCTCTCGTCGAAATTCCAGACTCACTTGAGGAAATCGAAACATTGTTGACAAGAACCTCATCATCTGTAAAGAATGTGTATGTCGCTTTCCAAGAAGAAGCGGTATCTTACTTTATGACGGTACCTTCTCGAGAAGAATTTAAGTGGTACTTTGCCTTTATTAAGCAAAAGGGTCCAATCTCAAAAAATGAATTGACGCAGCTTGAAAAGTATAAAGGTTGGTCAGAACCGATGATTAAATTCATGACAAACGTGTTTCGAGAGCTCGAATTTGTTACAATAGAGGATGGTTTGATTAAGATTCATCATGCGCCATTGAAGAAAGACTTGAAAGATGCACCGACCTATATGATGCATCAAACACGTGTAGATGCAGAAAAAACGTTGTTACTTTCAAGTTCAGAGGAGTTAAAACGCTGGTTTGACCAGCAATTGAAGCGGAAGTTACCTGAAAGAGAGGAATTACTCAGTGGATTATAAAGAACATATTACGATTATTGAGGACTACCCAACAGAAGGCATTCAATTTAAAGACATTACCCCACTCTTACAAAACGGGCCTGCTTATCGAAGTGCAATTCTTGAAATGAGTGAGTATGTCAAAGAACGAAAAGCTGACATTATTGTCGGTCCTGAAGCCCGGGGATTTGTCGTGGGTTGCCCAATTGCTTTTCAATTAGAAAAAAGCTTTGTGCCTGTTAGAAAAGCAGGCAAACTTCCACGTAAAGTTGTGCAAGCCGATTACGGTTTAGAATATGGCAATGACACATTAGCGATTCATGAAGACAGCATCAAGCCTGGGGACCGTGTCATTATTACCGATGACCTGTTGGCGACAGGTGTACTATTGAAGCGACGATTAAGCTCGTTGAAAAGCTCGGTGGCGAAGTGGTTGGCTGTGCATTTCTCATTGAACTCGCTTACATTGACAGTCGTTCAAAGATTAAAGATTATGATGTGTTTTCATTAATCTCTTACAAATAATGTGATACTTTTTTGACATGGAGGTCCTTTCTTTTAGAGGACCTTTTTATTATTGACCCTATTTGTTGTTGAAGATTTGGGTTTTAACGAGCATGACACTTTACATGCCATCATTTTTTATTGATAATAGATTAAATAGAGAACCGAGAGATTGATGAAAGGTGATTCCATGACGATTGAGCAGTTACTAGAGCGGGCAGCGAAGTATATGTCAGATGAGCACGTACAATTTATTACAAGAGCTTATGAGTATGCAGAACGAGAACACGAAGGACAGTTTCGAAAATCAGGAGAACCGTATATTCACCATCCCGTACAGGTCGCAGGGATTCTTGTTGACCTTCAGCTTGAACCTGCGACAATCGCCGGTGCATTCTTGCACGATGTTGTCGAAGATACAGAGACGAGCTTAGAGCAGTTGAATGAACATTTCGGCGAAGAGGTAACGATGCTCGTCGACGGTGTCACAAAGCTAAAGAAGATCAAATACAAATCCAAGCGTGAACAGCAAGCTGAGAATCACCGTAAAATGGTCGTTGCCATGGCACGGGATATACGGGTCATCCTCATTAAACTCGCCGACCGTCTGCACAACATGCGGACGTTGAAGCATTTGCCTGCAGAGAAGCAAAGACGTATTTCCAACGAAACTTTAGAAATTTTTGCTCCTCTTGCTCATCGTCTAGGGATTTCAACGATTAAGTGGGAACTTGAAGATATCGCGCTTCGATATTTAGATCCACAGCAATACTATCGGATTGTCAATCTCATGAAGCAAAAGCGTGCACAACGTGAGCAATACATTGATGAAGTGATGACCGATATTCGTGACAATGTGAAAGAATTAAATGTCGAGGCGGACATTTCCGGACGCCCGAAACATATTTATAGCATCTATCGCAAGATGACAATCCAAAAGAAACAGTTCAATGAGATTTACGATTTGTTAGCTGTACGAATTATCGTCAAAAGCATCAAAGATTGCTATGCGGTATTAGGGGTGATTCATACGCAATGGAAACCGATGCCAGGTCGGTTTAAAGACTACATTGCGATGCCGAAGGCGAACATGTATCAGTCACTTCATACGACGGTTATTGGCCCAAAAGGTGAGCCGTTAGAAGTGCAAATCCGATCAGAAGAAATGCACCGCATCGCTGAATACGGTGTGGCAGCACACTGGGCGTATAAAGAGGGTGCTGCAAGTACCGAGCATTCACTCGATAAGCTCGGGTGGTTTCGAGAGATTCTCGAATGGCAAAACGATGCAACGAACGCAGAAGAATTTATGGAATCGCTCAAAATTGATCTATTTTCCGATATGGTGTTTGTTTTCTCGCCAAAAGGTGATGTGATTGAATTACCGCGAGGCTCAGTGCCAATTGACTTTGCATACCGGATTCATACAGAAATTGGAAATCGAACGATCGGGGCGAAAGTAAACAGCAAGATGGTTCCTCTTGATTATGAATTGAAGACCGGAGATATTATTGAAATTCTCACGTCCAAGCATTCTTATGGTCCATCGCAAGACTGGCAAAAAATTACACAAAGCTCCCATGCAAAAAATAAAATTAAACAGTTCTTCAAAAAAGAGCGGCGAGATGAGAACGTGCAAAAAGGACGGGAAGCGATTGAACGCGAATTAAAATCCCAAGAATTTAGTCCAAAAGAAATTCTCATCGGGAGAATTTGCAAAAAGCAGCGGACAAGTTTAGTTTTGCGGGCGAAGAAGATATGTTTGCCGCGGTCGGCTATAATGGCATTAGCGCTAAACAAGTCGTTACACGTCTCACGGATAAGAAGCGTCAAGAAAATGAACAACAAGAAAAGAAGACCGTTACTGAGGCAGTTAAAGAAATTAGTACGCCAGTTCGCACGCGCAAATCCGGCGCAGGTGTGAGTGTAAAAGGGGTAGATAATCTACTCATTCGACTGTCCAAATGTTGCAATCCGGTTCCAGGTGATGAGATTTTAGGATTTATTACGAAAGGTCGAGGTGTATCCATTCACCGTTCAGATTGCCCTAATGTCGTTGGTTTGGAAGAAGACAACAGCCGACTCGTTCCGGTTGAATGGGACCGAGACGAAGAAAAGAAGAAAAGCTACAATGTGGATATTGAAGTGACTGGTTATGATCGTAGAGGTCTGCTCAATGAAGTGTTACACGTTGTTGCGGAATCAAGAACGAATATTCATGCGGTAAATGGACGGTCAGATAAGAATAAAATGGCGGTCATTGATATGACGATCGCGATCACGAACCTTGATCATCTCTACAAAGTCGTCGACAAGATAAAAAAGCTACCAGATATCTATTCCGTTCGTCGTGTGATGCATTAGGCAAAGGAGTTTTTCAAGATGAGAGTGCTTTTGCAAAGAAGCAAACAAGCAAGCGTGACGGTGGATGATAAGAGAATTGCCGAGATTGACTATGGGTATGTTCTTCTCGTTGGCGTCACTCATGAAGATACCGAAAGAGACGTGGAATGGTTGGCGGACAAGTGCGCCCATCTTCGTTTGTTTGAAGATGGGGACGGAAAAATGAATGACTCCATCTTAGACCGAGAAGGTAGCATTTTGTCCGTATCGCAATTCACGCTCTACGCAGACGCAAAGAAAGGTCGAAGACCAAGTTTTACTGGGGCGGCGAATCCGACCGAGGCGGATCGTTTATATGAATTATTCAATGAAAAACTCCGCGCCTATGGGCTAGATGTGCAAACCGGCAAGTTCGGGGCGATGATGGATGTCGCTCTCGTAAATGATGGTCCAGTTACGTTAATGCTTGAATCGCCAGAAAAAAAGTAACACATACAGTTGACAACGTGCAAAGAGATATTTATGATATAAAACATAATACATCCCGTTAACGGAGAAAAGTATCAAGCGGCACTATTCAAAAGAGAGGAAGCGGCAATAGCTGAAAGCCCTTCTGTTTATCCGTTTGAGAAAGACACTTCACAGGGCCTCATTCGAACCGTGTTCTACGCAGTAGGATGAGACGTAACACAGGCGTTAACTGTGATAAGCGGAAGTAATTGAATTGTACTTCAAGTTTGGGTGGCACCGCGGGTTATACTCGTCCCTCTGTTTTTACAGAGGGACGTTTTTGCGTTTTATGAGACCGGAAGGAGAATGATATTATGGATTATCGGATTCCAAGAGGAACACAAGACATTTTGCCAGGCGCGTCTTCGGATTGGCAAAAGATCGAAGCTATCGCTCGGTCGGTGAGCCGAGCTTACAATTACGAAGAAATTCGTACACCGATATTTGAGACAACTGAGGTATTTCAGCGCAGTGTCGGGGATAGCACAGATATTGTGCAAAAAGAAATGTATACGTTCCAAGACCGGGGAGGAAGACATCTGTCATTGCGCCCGGAAGGTACGGCTTCAGTCGTACGTTCATTTGTAGAAAATAAAATGTACGGCATTGTCCAGCAGCCGATCAAACTTTATTATACGGGTCCGATGTTTCGCTATGAACGACCAGAGTCCGGTAGAATGCGGCAATTCCACCAGTCGGTGTCGAAGTGCTCGGAAGTGATGACCCAGCCATTGATGCGGAAGTTATTTCTCTAGCTATGGACTTTTATAAAGCGTGCGGTCTAGACAAGTTGAAGCTCGTCATAAACAGCTTAGGAGATAAAGAAAGTCGAGGCGATCACCGCAGCGCACTTGTGGATCACTTTTCAGCGCGAATCGACGAATTTTGCTCAGACTGTAGGTCCCGGCTCGAGAGCAATCCGATGCGAATTCTCGATTGCAAAGTCGATCGTGAGCACGAACTCGTGCAAACCGCACCGTCCATACAAGATTATTTGAATGAAACGTCTGTCGCCTATTTTGCAAAAGTGAAGCAGTTGTTAGATGCGATGAACATCCCGTACGTTATTGATCCAAACCTCGTCCGTGGCCTTGATTATTATACGAACACCGCATTTGAGATCATGCTTGATGAACCTGAGTTTGGTGCCATTACGACGCTTACAGGCGGAGGGCGCTACGAAGGCTTAGTGGAAGAGTTCGGCGGACCGAAAGTGTCGGGGATCGGTTTTGGTTTAAGTATTGAGCGTGTTCTCATGGCTCTTGAAGCAAGAGGATTACTAGAAGAAAACAACCGTACATTGGATGTGTATGTGGTTGCGGTTGGAGAGAAAGCGAGTGACTATGCAGCCGTTATGCTTCGAGAATTAAGACAATCTGGCATTACCGCTGATAAAGATTATTTGCAAAGAAAGATGAAAGCTCAATTCAAAGCGGCTGATCGCAGTGGCGCTAAGCATGTCATTGTTATCGGTGAGAATGAACTTGAAACAGGAGCTGCGAACGTAAAGAATATGGAAACTGGGGATCAACAACAAGTTCCATTTGAAGCGCTCGTATCTGAACTGTCAAAGTAGACATAAAGGAGAGAAAAACATGGTAGGGATAGGAAGAACGCATTACAGTGGAGAAATAACTGAAGGCATGATCGGAGAAAGAGTGCAACTGAAAGGGTGGGCGAGAACGAGACGCGATCTCGGTCAAGTAATCTTTATTGATTTAAGAGACCGTAAAGGAATTGTACAAGTCGTTTTTAGTCCAGAAATTAATGCAGATGCACTCAAAATCGCTGAATCCATTCGTAATGAATATGTACTCGATGTAGAAGGGACGGTCGTTCTTCGAGAAGAAGAAACGATTAACGAGAAGATTCCAACGGGAAAAGTGGAAGTACATGTCGACCAAGTTCGTATTTTAAATGCATCAAAAGCACTTCCATTTGCGATTGAAGAAAATGTACAAGTATCTGAAGATGTACGTCTTTCTAAGCGTTACTTAGATTTAAGACGACCAGATATGCAACAGGTTTTTCGACTGCGTCATCAGATTACAAAAGAAATCAGACACTTTTTAGACAATCAAGAGTTTATGGAAGCCGAAACGCCGATGCTCACAAAGAGTACGCCAGAAGGCGCTAGAGATTATCTCGTACCAAGCCGCGTACATGAAGAAGAATTTTATGCGCTACCGCAATCCCCGCAGTTGTTTAAACAGCTCTTTATGATTGCAGGCTTTGAACGTTACTATCAGATTGTGCGTTGTTTCCGTGATGAAGATTTGCGAGCAGACCGTCAACCAGAATTTACGCAAATTGATATTGAAGCATCGTTTATGGATAGTGAAGACTTGTTCAAAATGACAGAAGAGATGATGTCGCACTTAATGGATGTTACGAAAGGTATCCAAATTCCAAAGCCGTTTCCGAGAATGACGTACGATGAAGCAATGAATCGTTACGGGTCAGACAAGCCAGATACACGTTTTGAGATGGAACTTGTCGAGCTTTCGGAGATTGTGCAATCAAGTGATTTTAAAGTATTCACTTCAGCCGTTGAGTCTGGAGGAAAAGTGAAGGCTTAAATGCAAAAGGCCAAGGAGATCAGATGTCACGTAAGGAGATTGATGATCTCGCGGACTTTGCAGCCATTTACGGAGCAAAAGGTCTTGCTTGGTTGAAAGTCGACGAATCTCTTGAATTAAAAGGTCCAATTGCGAAATTCTTATCTGTAGAAATTCAAGAGCAAATGAAAACAGCAATGCAAGCAGAAAGTGGAGATTTACTCATGTTTGCCGCTGATGAAGCGGGTATTGTTTATGATGTTCTAGGCGCTTTACGGATGAAATTTGGGAAGGAATTGAAGTTGATTGATGAATCCAAGTTCAATTTCTTATGGGTGACGGACTTTCCACTCGTAGAATATGACAAAGATGCTAAACGCCACGTCGCTTTACACCATCCGTTTACACGTCCTGTTGCCGAAGATATCGATAAGTTAGAGGAACGTCCAGAAGAAGTTACCGCACACGCTTATGACCTTGTATTAAATGGCTACGAGCTCGGTGGCGGTTCACAACGTATTCATGAGCCTGACTTACAAATGCAAATGTTTAAGACGTTAGGGTTTAAAGAGGCCGATGCGTTGGATGAATTTGGCTTCTTGATTGAGGCGCTAAGCAATGGTGCACCACCTCACGGTGGTATTGCGTTAGGCTTAGACCGATTGGTAATGCTTTTTGCCGGGGTAGACAACTTGCGTGAAGTGATTGCCTTTCCTAAGACTGCAAGTGCAAGTTGCTTGTTAACAGGAGCACCGAGCGAAGTCAGCGCTAACCAATGGAAAGAGTTGAACATTCGCCCGAGGTAACGTTTATTTCCTTTCGACAGTGCGAAAGCGATCTATGAAAGAAGTCGGGTCTTCCTTAATGTAAAACGTCCTTACTCCTTGCGAAGTATGGAGATACAAAAATCCAATTTCGCCTTGTTTGAATCGGTACGACATGTCGAAAACCGATTCAATGGTAAATGACTCGTTGTCGATTGTAATCTTTTCTTCGTATAGTACCATATCTGTATCGTAATGTTCCGTATGTTTCTCAATGGAACTGATCTTTTGTTCGATATGAGTGATAGGTATTCGGTGAAGTGCTTTTGACATATGATCCCTCCTTCTGCTAGTATACCCAACAGGTAGTCCAAGTGAAACCCTTGTGGACCAAGGGTTTCACAATTTCTTTAAGAATGATTAACAGCTTGCAGAGCGAAGGTTACGTGCTATAATTTTGCTACATAAGAAGTCCTGTGGTGTTCGTAGCACACTATACGTTTTGAGCCAACATTTTTAACTTGGGAGCCTGCCGTTTCAATAGGAAGTACACGCCTCGGAAGCTGAGGACTTTACGGAGTATTGAACAAGGCACCCACCTGTGAGAGCAGGCTTCAAAACTTGGTGTTTATATACGGCACAACGGGACGACATACATAACAAAAAAGAGTGAATGACCCGTCATGGTCATTCACTCTTTTTCGTTAATTTGTTTTGTTCTCCGCGGTCTGTGGCCCGCCGAAACGTGCACTAATTTGACCTTTAATCATTTTCTCGCGCAAAGATGCGTTTCGTTGCTTGTCCATGCGTTTAATTTCAAAAGTTTGCATACCATCTGCCATTTTTTCGGCAATCTCCATAAGGCGTTCAATGTCTAAAAAAGAATATTTGCGTGTTCCGCCTTTGCTTCGTTCCGGAAAAATAAGCTGACGCTCTTCGTAATAGCGAATTTGACGCTCACTCAGGCCGGTCAGTTCACAAACCACACCAATCGTGATGACTTTTTTCTTTTTATAGTTCATGATATCCCCGCCCATTCGTTGATGATACTCCTAATGATAGCAAAATTCACAATCATCGTGTAATAAATTTGTTAGATAATCTATCTGTGAATTTCCATTAAGAAAGGAAGTAAATCTAACAATTTAAGAAAGAAGGGCGCGTAACTAAACAAGTTGAACTAAAGAATTTCACTGTATCGGATGATCGAGATGGGGCTTTGCGGGTGAGTGCTTGCATATTGTCTGATGAAATTCATCTCGTTGCCGATCGTTGTTCGTCACTGTAAGGGTTGCGGGCAACACGAAAAACGTTTGCCGAAGGGTAAAAAGTCGTGACCGAGGCTCACGT
>NZ_BAWZ01000031.1:0-51544 GCF_000698105.1 Geomicrobium sp. JCM 19037
GGTGCTCGTCGTAAACGTTGGTCTTATGACGCCGCCTCTTGGCTTGAATGTATTTATCGTGAAAGGTATTGCCAAAGATATTCCTATTGAGGATATCTTTAAAGGTGTCATTCCGATGATTGTGGCTGTCTTCGTTTGTTTATTCATTCTCATCGTGTTTCCTCATTTCGTCACCTTTCTACCTAGCTTCATGTAATTTATGAAATATTGGTGATATAATGGACTATCCAGAAGTTAAGTAAAAGGGGTTTTCAACATGAAGCAAGAAGCGGTGTTTGCGTTCAATTCTGAAATGATTGAAGCACAAGTGGAAGATGAGTTACTCGTCCAAAAAAACCATACAAAGTTAATTGAGGCAGCAACTGAATTGTTTAGCAAACACGGGTATCACGCAACAACGATTCGTCAAATTGTGAAGCACTCCGGTATTGGTATCGGGTCAATTTATCAGTACGTGACGAATAAAGAGGAAATTTTAGTGCTCATTTTAGAGTACATTCTGAAAAGGTATGAATATCAACTCCACTCAGGAATTGATTCGACGCTCAACCCGAAGGATAAGTTGATTGCGGGCATCGATCATTATTATCGCATCATAGACCAAGAATATGAGAAAGTGATACTCGCCTATGTGTCTTCAAAATCACTATCCAAAAAATATCGTGAATACATTAAAGAGTTGGAACTAAAGACGAATAAGATTTATGAAGACATTTTACAAGAGGGCGTCAACGAAGGGGTATTTAAGTCTTCAATTAACGTGTCACTTGTCGCATATGACATCATTATTCTCGGCCATATGTGGGGGTTAAAGCAGTGGTATTTCCGTTCGAGAATGTCCATTGATGAGTACATTGACGAACAACAAGCGCACATTAGACGGATGATTTCTGTAGAGTAGCACACACAAAAGTTTGAACTTTTCTGATATGTATGGTAAATTATCGTCATACGAACGACCGTTCATTCGTGGATAAGGAGGGTATCAATTGAAGTACATTGAACTGTTGCGTGACGAAGGGGTTGTCGAGATTCTTTTAAATCGTCCGCCAGTAAATGCGTTGAACAAAGAGTTAATTGAAGAATTGCGCGAAGCGTTTCATGACGTAGAAGCGTGTTCACAAGACCGGGTCGTCATCATTCGCAGCCTCACTCGAGCATTTGTTGCAGGTGCTGACATTAAGATGATGGAGACGTTTCACCAGCTACAGCAAGTAAGAGAGATGGTTCACTACGTTAAAGATTTACAGCAATTGTACGACCAACTCGAAGCAATGAGTAAGCCGACAATTGCTTATATTGAAGGTCATGCCCTCGGCGGTGGTTTAGAGTTAGCGATGAGTTGTGACTTCCGTGTTATGAATAGACAGGTTGCAAAAGTCGGATTACCCGAAGTCAAACTAGGCTTAATTCCTGGGGCAGGCGGTACGCAACGACTGACGAGGTTAATCGGTGAAACGAAAGCAAAAGAATTGATCTACTTTAGTAAACAGTGGAATGCGGATGAAGCATATCAACACGGACTCGTTTCAAGTGTTGTCAATGGCAGAGAAGACGTTCTGGAAATCGCCTCACAGCTTGCCAATCAGTCCCTTTCTGCGATTGTTAGTGTAAAACGTTGCATTCAGACCGCTAGCGAACAGACCCACTCGCTAGGATCTGAGCGTGAGTTAACGGAAACTTTGAATGCGTTTTCATCGGAGGACGCCCGCATAGGTATGGAGCTTTTCTGACCAAAAAAGCACCTGAATTTATGAGTAAGTAAAAACGAACGTACGTTCATTCATGAAAAGGAGTGAAGAGAAATGGCAAAAGTAGCAATGGTAACCGGAGCTGGGCAAGGCATAGGTTTTGCAGTGGCAAGAGAATTGGCTGAAGCGGGGTTTTCCGTGGCCGTATGTGAATTGAATGAAGAAACTGGAAAGGCATCTGCAAACGAATTGAATAAGAAAACGGACAGCCGTTTTTTTAAGACCGATGTGACGAGTTTCAGTGACGTAAAAGCAACCGTAAGTGACATTGAACAGGAGCTAGGTCCGGTAGAAGTACTCGTCAATACGGTTGGTTGGGACATTATTGAACCGTTTATTGAAAACGACGAAAGCTATTGGGAAAAAATCATCGATATCAACTTTAAATCAGCTTTGTATGGAAGTCGAGCGGTACTCTCGCAAATGATTGAGCGTTCTTCAGGAAGGATTATTAACATCGGCAGCGATGCGGGACGTGTCGGTAGTATGGGAGAGACGGTTTATGCAGGAGCCAAGGGGGGTGATTAGTTTCACGAAATCATTGGCAAGAGAGATGGCAAGACATCAAATTACTGTCAATTGTGTATGTCCTGGACCGACAGATACCGCACTATTTCAATCGCAACCAGAGAAAATGAAACAAGCACTCGTAAAAGCAGTTCCCCTTAAACGTTTGGCAGAGCCAGAAGACATTGCCTACGCCGTAGGGTTTTACGCTTCTGAGCGGGCAGGTTATTTAACGGGGCAAGTAACGAGTGTAAGCGGCGGCTTAACAATGGCTGACTAACAGAAAATTTGACGAGGAGGAAACCGAATGATTACCGAAAAAACCTTTGAAGAAGAAATGATCCAAACGGTAAAGAGAATCCGAAAAGATAAAATTACCCCACGAGCGATGGAAGTGGATGAGCGTGACGAATTTCCGCATGATCTTGCACGTACGCTTGCAGAAAATGGATTGCTTAGAATGTCGTTGCCAGAAGAATACGGAGGCATTGATGCAAGTTCATCGCTGTTGTCCCAAGTAATCGAAGAACTTAGTCGTGGGTTAGCGATGATGGGAACGACGATGCTGTCGACGCATACGGTCATACGCATGGTAGCTTTGGGTGGAACAGAACCGCAAAAAGAGCGGTTTTTCAAAGCGTTGTCGAAAGAAGATGCCCTCTGTGCCATCTGTTTAACTGAACCTCATGCAGGGTCAGATGCAAGAGCTTTAAGTACATTTGCAAAGAAGAATGAACGAGGCGGATATACATTAAATGGTACGAAGATCTATGTCACATTAGCGCAAGTAGCAGACTATTATCTCGTGTTTGCAAAAACGTCAGAACAAGATATTTCCGCATTTCTCATTCATAAAGATACCCCAGGGTTACACTACGGCAAAATTGAAAAGAAGATGGGCCTCCATGGAAGTATGACCGGGGATATTATCTTTGAGAACTGCGAAGTGGAGGAAAGCGCGCTTGTCGGTCATGAAGGCGATGGCTGGGAATTGCTCACGGTAACGGGAAATAGCATGCGTTCGTGGGGAGCGGCATCGATTGGGCTTGGCATCGCTCAAAACGCTTTAGATGAAGCCGTTGAATATGCGAAAGAGCGGAAGCAGTTTGAGAAACGAATTGGTGATTTTCAAGCGATTCGGTTTATGCTAGCTGATCGTGCAATGGAATTAGAAGCCGCCCGTTGCCTCGTCCGGGAAACGAATGAACGAGTGGACCGTGAATCACCGAAGGTCGGTAAACAAACGATGGCGATGGTATCGATGTCAAAGTGTTATGCTACCGATATGGCGATGCGCGCAACAACAGATGCTGTCCAAGTGCTAGGTGGCTACGGATATATGAAAGACTATCCAGTCGAGCGTTTAATGAGGGATGCAAAAGTATTCCAGATCTTAGATGGAAGTAATCAAGTGCAGCGTATGATTATTGGCAGTTACCTGATGGCAGAGTAGAAAGGATGACTGAGATGACAAAAGTAATCAGTCTATCCGAAAGCGTCCAACAGTTTATTTTTCCTGAATGTGTTCTTCATTTTAGCTTTACGCACAATCGGGCAATGGCGTACGCGTGGGAAATCATTCGCCAAAATAAAAACCAAGCACTTCAACTTGAGCTAGTCGGCACGGGTATGCTCGAACACGCCATCGCCCTTGTGTGGGCCGGTCAAGTAAGAAAGCTCGTTGGGGCTTTCTTCGGGGAAACATACCCTTCCCCCGCCCCGAACAAAGTCATTATGAAACAAGCGAAGGAGGAGCGGTTAACGCTCGAGTACTGGACGAACCTTACGATCCCACAACGTTTCATGGCGGCTGCAAACGGTTTTGATTATGTCCCTACCCGCTCCTTACAAGGAAGTTCATTGCTACAAACACATTTGAACTCAGGCGTCGCCTTTTATACACATGACGAGAATACAGGAAAAGATACGGTCATGATTCGTTCACTCGTACCGGATGTGGCGATTGTGCATGGAAGTGTTGCTGATGAAGATGGGAACACGGTCGTAACCCCACCTTATGGTGAAGATTTATGGGGAATCTATGCCGCCAAGAAGGTGGTGGTCATTGCGGAGAAGATCGTGAATGCTAAAAAGATCGAATCGTTGTCTCACCTCGTGAAAGTGCCCGCGCATCTCGTCGATGCCGTCGTTGAACTTCCGTATAGTGCGCATCCGTTTGGTGTTTCGCCAATCGGGTACTCCGAGCATAGTTATAGCGAAGATTATAAGTTCCGTACATCGTTTCGTCACGCTGTACAACGTGGAGAATCTATTGAAACGTGGATGGAGCGAGAACATTTGGATGTGAGTCATAACCGTTTTTTGAGCCATTTAGGGGAAGAGCGATTGCACGAACTTGAACGAGCGGCGAGGCCGAACACCACCGAAACGATCAAGCACGACGATCGTCCGTTAACTGACGTAGAAACATTCATCATCGTGTCTAGTCGCCGGATTGCTCAAAAGATTAAAGCGGAAAATTACACGATGTTGCTCGCTGGAATTGGCATTTCTCATTTGACGGCTTGGCTCGTCCACCGTCAATTAGAAGCTGAAGGAGTGAAAGTGCAACTATTGACAGAGACAGGTTTTTACGGATACAAACCCGCTTTAGGTGACTCTTATATTTTTAATTTTAATAATTTATACAATAATAAAAAACAAAGTAGTTTCGTAGAAATTCTTGGTCAAATGGTAGGTGACAAAAACCATCGCACATTAGCCATTCTCTCTGGTGCGCAAATTGATCAGTATGGACAGATCAACTCGACGATGATTCCAGAAAAGAATTTGTTCCTAACTGGTTCTGGAGGGGCTAATGATATTGCTGCTGTTGCTCACGGTGTCGTTGCGATGATGTATGGGGATGGTCGAAAGTTTGTGTCGACCGTCCCTCATGTTACATCCCCAGGGGATCACGTCCACCAAATTTATACACCAGAAGGTGTGCTTGAACGAGGTGCCGAAGGGGATGCATTTCAAGTTGTGGAATGGATGCATAAAGATAGCATGTCGAGGTTTAATCAGCTCATTCCATGGAAAGCTGACGTTCATGAGAAGTGTGAAGTTGCCGGGCCAGTGAGCGCCAAAGAACTTACGTGGTTACGTGAGTTTGACCCAGAACGTATTTTTCTAGCGTAAGGAGGTTATATGCTTGACTGAACATGAAAATCAAATCGTTGTCATTACAGGCGCAAATGGAGGTATCGGTCTTGAAACCGCCCGGTCGTTTCTCAATGACGGGGCAACGGTCATTGCCGCTGTCCATTCAAATCGAGATGCCATCATGCAACTTCAAGAAGAATATAAGGAGCACCGGTACAGATTTTGCCACTGGATTTGAGCTGTGAGAACAGCATTGAGACGTTTGCTGAAGAAGTGAAGCGTTACACTGATCATCTGGATGTGCTTGTAAACAATGCAGGCATATCCATTCCAGCCCCACTCATGGATTTGGAAACCGACAGTTGGGATCGTGTATTAAGTACAAATGTGCGGGGGCCGTTTTTATTATCAAAACAACTCGTTCCTCTTTTGCAAAAGCAAGCAGGTTCGATCGTACACGTCGGTTCAATGGCAGGACATGAAGCTTACCCTGGTATGGGGCTTATAGCACGAGTAAGGCAGCATTAACGATGCTCACGAAACAAATGGCTGCCGAATGGGCGGCGTATGGCATCCGTGTAAACAGTGTGAGTCCCGGCTTAATTCACACCCCGCTCACCGAGGACATTTATAACGATGAAGAAATGCGAGTCGTGCGTGAATCTCTCGTTTCATTGAAACGAATTGGTACGAGTAAAGATGTTAGCGACGTAATTCTGTTTTTAGCATCAGCCAAAAGTGCATATATGACAGGACAAAGCCTTATCGTTGATGGTGGATTATTAGGGACGATACAACAACACTTGGCAGGCAGACCGAAAAGTAAAACGTAAAGGAGCGTGTAAAACGTGGTCAACGGGATGCACATCCATGAAGAACGAAAAGCCCACTACTATGAGCGAGGACATTGGCAAACGCGTACCGTTTATGAAACCTTTTTGAAAGCGGTTCAATCTAACCCTACCCAAGTCGCAGTGATTGACCCGTATCGATCCATTACGTATGAGCAGTTACGAACCTTTTCAACAGAAATCGCTAATGGTTTTCTAGTAAAAGGGTTAAAAAAAGGCGATGTCGTGTCCGTTCAGTTGCCAAATTGGATTGAATATGTAGCGATTTACCTTGCTTGCACAAAAATAGGCGTTATCTTTACCCCAATACCAGTGAACGCAACGGCAAAAGAAGTCGCGAACATGTTTACGATCAGTCGACCAGCACTACACATATCTGTTTGTCACTTTCGTAAAAAAGCGTATGAGCCTATTCTTAATGAGGTCGCTCATTCGGTAAACCTTCCCGATGTGTACCTTCTTGAACAAGAAGGGGAGTCCGTTCAAGATCGTCGGTTTTTGCCGTTTCATTTGTTGCCTGTAGATAAACACGTGGATGCCCCTGACGTACATGCGGATGACGCCCTCGTCATTTTGTTTACATCTGGAACAGAATCATTGCCAAAAGGGGTTGTGCATACACACAACACCGTATTATTTGGGGAGAAGGCGATGCAAAAGGCGTTGAACATAACAGAAGATGATCGCGTTTTTATGGCATCTCCTCTTTCTCATGCTACCGGCTTTTTGCATGCTGTGAATTTGCCACTCATCACCGGAGCGACGAGTGTACTCATGGACCATTTCCAAGGTGAAAAAGCCGTTCGGGTCATCGAAAGGCAAAAGTGTACGTTTTCAATGGGTGCAGCAACTTTTGTCCACGATATATTGAAAGCAATTCAACAACAAGGCAACCCTGGTGCATTATCGACGCTCAGGTTCTTTTTATGTGGGGGTGCCCCGATCCCAAGACATCTTGTTGACGAAGCGAAAGAAAATGGATTCCGGTTATTGTCTGTGTATGGGGCAAGTGAAAGCCCTCCTCATGCGATTAGCTGCTTACATGATTCTGAAGAATGGGTTAGCCAAACAGATGGTCAAGTGTTGGAAGGAATTGATGCGAAAGTTGTCGACGATGACCGTAAATCTCTCGCAACCGATGAAATTGGAGAATTAGCAACGAGAGGACCGAACGTGTTCGTTGGGTATTTCAATGATCCGTCGCTTACTAGGAAATATCTAGATGAGCGCGGATGGTATTATAGCGGAGATTTAGGCACGTTGGATTCCGACCGATACGTACGGGTTGTCGGACGAAAAAAAGATATGATTATTCGTGGTGGTCAAAATATTAGCCCGGTTGAAGTTGAGAATCTTTTGCTTCAGCATGCTTCAATTAAAGAAGTTGCGTTGGTCGGAGTACCAGACGAAAGGATGGGAGAAAAAGCGTGCGCGTTCATCACTCTTAACCCGAATGGAACGTTTACGTACGAGATGATGGTCACGTATTTAGAAGAACAAAATGTAGCGAAATATAAATGGCCGGAGTATATAGAGCTTGTACCCGAACTCGCACGAACGGCTTCAGGAAAGATACAAAAATTTCGGTTGTTGGAACAATGGAAAACGAAAATCGTTTAATTTAAAATGGAGGGAACATGATGGAACTAGAAGAAGTAATCTATGAGAAATCCGAAGGCATCGCCACAATTACGATAAACAAACCAGAAAAATATAATGCATTCGGGGCGCGTACGGTGCAAGAGTTAATCTACAGCTTTCGTGACGCGTGGGATGATAATCGCGTTGGCGTCGTCATCTTAACAGGGCTGGGGATAAAGCATTTTGTGCAGGTGGAGATCAAAAAGATCGTGATAGCGGAGGTTATGGAACGAATGGCGGGTTAACCGGCGGAATGGGATTAGAGATGGAAACTCTTCATTATGTGATGCGCAATATCCCTAAGCCAGTGATCGCTGCTGTGAATGGTTACGCGATCGGCGGCGGGCACGTCTTACACGTCATTTGTGACTTATCGATTGCCTCAGAGCGCGCGATTTTTGGTCAGTCCGGTCCGAAAGTAGGAAGCTATGATGCCGGGTTTGGCTCTGCATATTTAGCACGAATTGTTGGCGAAAAGAAAGCGAGAGAGATTTGGTATTTATGCCGGAAGTATTCAGCGGATGAAGCGTATGAAATGGGGCTCGTAAACAAAGTCGTTCCACACGAACAACTGATGGAAGAAGCGAGAGATTGGGCGAACGAAATGTTAGAGAAAAGTCCGACAGCACTAAAAATGTTGAAATATTCCTTTAATGCCGATTCTGCCAGCATTGCAGGAATTAATCAAATGGCACTTGGAAGTTTGGCGATGTTCTATGAAACAGATGAAGCATTAGAAGGGAAGAATGCATTTATTGAAAAGAGGCCTGTAGATTTCAGCCAATTTAGAAGTTCATGATTAAGCCCTTGCAAGCTTAGCGAAAACCATCTATACTAAGAACAAATTACACATGCACGAACACGTTGATAGAGAGTAGTACGGTGAACACTGATGTCTAGGGAGGATGGGCCAAAGACTGCAAGCCTTTCCCTTTAAGCTCACCTGAATTCACTCTGGAGTTGGCACCGGTCACAAGGTGCCCCGGTTTACTGCCGTTACCAGTGATCGAGTGATCGACTCGAGCCTTTGCATGAGTCGGTAACAAGGGTGGTACCGCGAAACCTTCGTCCCTTTTTAGGGAGACGAAGTTTTTTTGTATTGACGGTGAAGATAAGGAGGAAGAGAATGATTACACGATTAGAAGAGCTGAAAGTTGAAGCCCTTACAGGCGTAACTAATAGTGAGGACCAAAAACAGCTCGAACAAGTCCGCATTACCTACCTAGGGAAAAAGGGACCGATTACGGAAGTGCTTAGGGGAATGGGAAAGCTCTCAGCTGAGGAGCGTCCAGTCGTCGGCCAAAAAGCCAATGAAGTGCGAGAAATGATTCAACAAGCGATTGATGAGAAGCTTGCGCTGTTTGCAGAAGCAAAACTGCGCGAGCAGTTGACGGAAGAGCAAATCGACGTCACCTTGCCTGGGCGTAAAATGACACAAGGAGCGACGCACCCATTAACGGCCGTCGTTGAGCAAATTGAAGATATTTTTATTGGATTAGGGTTTGAAGTGACAGAAGGACCTGAAGTGGAATTGGATTATTTCAACTTCCAGATGATGAACTTGCCACCAGACCATCCAGCAAGAGATATGCAAGATTCATTTTATATTACCGATGACACGTTGCTAAGAACGCACATCTCCCCGGTACAAGCGCGAACGCTACAAGCTGCAAAAGGGGAAGGGCCGATTCGCAAGGTTAGCCCCGGAAAAGTGTATCGACGTGATGAAGACGATGCGACGCATTCTCACCAGTTTACGCAAATTGAAGGTTTGTATGTCGATAAAAACGTAAGAATGAGTGACCTTAAAGGCGTATTTGACGCGTTTGTGAAGCAGTATTTCGGTAATGATCGCTTAATCCGTTTACGTCCGAGCTATTTTCCGTTTACAGAGCCTTCAGCTGAGATTGATGTGAATTGTGGCGTCTGTGGAGGTAGTGGGTGCCGAGTATGCAAACATTCGGGCTGGATTGAAGTACTCGGTGCAGGCATGGTTCACCCAAGAGTGTTGGAAATGAATGGGTTTGACCCAGAAGTGTATTCTGGTTTTGCTTTCGGAATGGGTGTTGAGCGATTTGCGATGCTCAAATATGGCATCGATGATATCCGGCACTTCTACACGAATGACACGAGATTTCTCTCACAGTTTAAAAACCTTTAATATCGCGATGAAAGTAGGTGAAGGAGACAATGCTCGTTTCCTATCAATGGTTAAATGATTATATAGATTTAAAAGACATCACACCGGAAGAGGTCGCCGAATTATTGACTCGAGGTGGATTAGAAGTCGACCATGTCCATCGTTTTCATGATGGCATTGACCACGTGGTAATCGGTAAGGTGATTGAAACGGCCCCCCACCTGATGCAGACAAACTAACGATTTGCCAAGTCGATACGGGGGAAGAAACTTCGCAAATTATTTGCGGTGCTGCGAACGTTGTTGCTGCAGAATACGTCGTTGTAGCGAAACCCGGAGCCGTTCTTCCAGGGAATGTGGAAATTAAGAAAACGACAATTCGTGGCGAAGTATCTGAAGGAATGATTTGTGCACTTGATGAGCTAGGTGTAGCCGATCATATGATTCCAAAAGAAGAACAAGATCAAATTATTGAACTTGGAAATGATGCGGTACCCGGCGGCGACGCTCTTGACTATTTAGGATTAAATGACGTCATTTTAGAACTAGATCTAACACCGAATCGTGCGGATGCGCTCAGCATCATCGGCGTTGCTTATGAACTATCCGCCATCTTGGACCGTCCGATTCATGTGCCGGACATCGAACACGGCGCGGTGCGCAAAAATGTCGCAGACGTTGTCAGCGTAACTGTGGAGAACGGTGAAGATGTACCATACTACGGGGCAAAAGTCGTCCAAAAGTTGAAGATTGGCCCATCACCGAAATGGATGCAAATGCGTTTAATTGGTGCGGGAATGCGACCGGTCAATAATGTTGTTGATATTACGAACTATGTAATGCTCGAATACGGTCAGCCCTACATGCGTTTGACTTCGATCGGTTTGGCACAGATGAAGTGGTGACGAGAAAAGCAAAACCTGGAGAGAAAATGATTACCCTAGATGAAACAGAGCGTGTGTTAGCAGGCACCGATGTGGTCATAACGAACGGTACAGATCCGGTAGCGCTTGCGGGTGTCATGGGTGGTGCATCATCTGAAGTGGTGGATAGCACAACGACCATACTCCTTGAAGCCGCTCAGTTCGATGCGTTGAACGTGCGCGAGACCGCCAAACGTCTCGGTCTTCGTAGTGAGTCAAGTATGCGATTTGAAAAGGGATTAATCCCAAGGCACGAGTGAAGCCGCAGAACGGGCAGCGTATCTTCTTGAACGATATGCCGAAGGCTCGGTGTTAAATGGCATTGTTGAGTCGGGCGAAATGCCGCAATATCAACAAGAGGTTGAAGTGAATTTAGGCCGAGTGAACCAACGGCTCGGGACGAGCTTACATGTTGAAGAAGTTGAGCAGATTTTGTATCGTCTCGGATTCACAGTGGAGTCACTCGGTGAGTCTTGGCGAGTCATCATACCAGCAAGAAGGCTCGATTTAAATATTGAAGAAGACTTAATGGAAGAAGTGGCTCGGATTCATGGTTATGACAACATCCCGAGCACCTATCCTATAGGGGAACGAACGGGCGGCAGCTTAACGAACACCCAAAAATTGAAACGAAAAGCGCGGCGTTTCTTAGAAGGGGCAGGCATGAATGAAGCCATTACGTACTCCCTGACAAGTGAAACCAAGTCTGTACAATTCATGTTGAAGGAAACAGCAGCGGATGTACGCGTGCTCATGCCAATGAGTGCAGAGCGTCAAGTGCTTCGCCGTAGTCTCATTCCACACCTTCTCGATAGTGTTGGGTACAATAAGAACCGTCAACAAACGAATGTGGCGTTCTTTGAAATGGGTTCGGTCTTCTTGCCAACGCCAGATGACAATCTTCCACATGAAGAGTTGAGAATTGCAGGTGCACTCACGGGCGCATTCGGGGAGTCTAGCTGGGCAGAAACAACGACGAGCGTTGATTTCTTTGTCGTTAAAGGAATCGTCGAAGGGTTAGCGAAACAGCTAGGCGTTCACCATGAATGGACATTCCAAAAAGCAGAGCGCGCTGGCTTGCACCCTGGAAGGAGTGCAGAAATTCTCATGGGTGATGAGCTCATTGGTTTTATCGGTGAACTTCACCCGACCGTTTCGAAAGAGCGTGGTCTAGCGGCAACGTACGTGTTCGAACTGAACGCCGATGTACTATTCAAGGAACGAGATACAGTAATGAAATATGATCCGTTACCGAAGTTCCCAGGTGTAAGGCGAGACCTTGCCATCGTTGTTGATGAGAAAATATCCGCTTCGGAAGTACAACGGGCTATTGAAGAAAATGGCGGCAAGTGGTTAAGGGATGTTGAACTATTTGATGTATACGAAGGGGAGCATTTGCCAGCTGGCAAGAAGTCGCTTGCGTATGCGCTGTCGTTCTTAAATAAAGAAGAGACGCTCACTGACGAAGACATTCAAGTTGTTCACGAGCAAATCGTAAGCAAGCTCCAATCGAGACTAGGGCTACATTAAGAGGGTAAAGAAGGAGAAGCAGTCACAAACGGTGTGATTGCTTCTTTTTTGTAACCGATTTGCCCCATAACTCGTAGAGAATATTAGAGGATTGATTTTCTTATGTAGTTGATTTTGATATGATGAAGTTTAGAGTGTGAGAGAATAGCGATAAAGAGCAATTGCGAGTGGTCACGGATAGGAGGAACTGGTGATGAACGGAAGAACTCGAACGACTGTGTCGATTTATGGACATCAATATACCATTGTTAGCGAAGAATCAGAAGATCACGTGAACGATGTGTCAAAGTACGTGGATGAAAAAATGAAAGAAATGAAAAGAGTAAACCCTTTTTTAGATACATCAAGCTTGCGGTGTTAGCGGCTGTTAATATTGCAGACGATTACATTAAAGCTCAAAAAAAGAATCAGCCGATGCGGCTGAAGACGAGGACTAGTGAATGTTAAGTGTATTAATCCTACTCATTTTAGTGACGAACTTTTTTTATTGGGTTAAGACGGGGGTTTATTCTCCAGCTGTTTCACCTTGTAAGCTTTTTCGGTTCATTAATTATCGCTTACTTATTTTATAGCGACGTTGCGGAATACTTACGTTTGTGGGTCCCATACCCACAGTTTTTAGATGACCCAAGCAACATGTTTATATCCGCATTTAACTTTGAAGCGGTTTATTATAACGGTATTGCGTTTGCGATATTGTTTTTTGCGACAAGAATACTGCTCCACATATTAGCTTCAATGCTCGACTTTGTTAGTCACTTACCTGTACTCAGGTCTGTGAATCGCTTGCTCGGTGGGGCACTTGGATTCGTTGAGGCGTATCTTATCGTGTTTGTACTACTCATCGTTGCAGCATTGCTGCCTGTTGATGCCGTGCAACAAACGATCGGCAACTCATCCATTGCCCGATTAATCATTGATCATACCCCGTTCCTATCCGGCTGGTTGCAAGAGCTATGGATTTCGCCGGTGGACGTAGACTAATTCAATAGCAGGAGGCTGTTTCGTTGGATAAAAAGAACGTCATACAATCGTTAGAGACGATTGCGACATATATGGAAATTGCCGGAGAAAATCCGTTCAAAATATCGGCTTACCGTAAAGCAGCCGCTGCTTTAGAAAGAGAAGAGCGGACATTACTAGAAATTGAGAAGCCAGAGAGCCTAACAGGAATCGGTAAAGGTACGGCAAGCGTTATTGAACAGCTTCGAGATACAGGGAAGTCCGATGTATTGGATGAATTAAAAGAAAGCATTCCTGCAGGATTACCGCCATTATTGCAATTACAAAGTCTAGGTGGCAAAAAAGTCGGGAAGCTTTACAAAGAGTTAGGGATTACGGATGCCGATACGTTAAAAGAAGCGTGTGAAAAGCAGCAAATTCGAGAACTGCAAGGATTTGGCGTAAAAACAGAGGAGAAAATCCTCCAAGCGTTAAACGAAGTTGGGAAACGGCCTGAGCGTTTGCCAGTGAGTGACATGCTGTCGGTTGCTGAAGAAATTGAGGAGCAATTGCGTGCGTTTACACATATCCTTCGTTTTGAACGTGCAGGCAGCCTACGCCGCATAAAAGAGACAGTGAAAGATGTGGATTACGTCATTAGTACAAGTGACGCTCAGTCGGTACGTGAACAACTTAAAACGCTTACTGACATTGAAGAGATTGTTGCCGATGGAGATACGAAAGTGTCGTTTGTTCTTCTGAAGAAACATCGCATTGGCGTCGATTTTCGATTAGTCGAAGATGAAGCTTTTGCAACAGCCCTTCATCACTTTACAGGATCAAAAGATCATCATCTATTGATGAGAAAGCTCGCCAAAGATCAAGGGAAAAAAATCAACGAATACGGTGTGGAGCAGGATGCAGATGGTTCTTTAGTGCAATTTAAAGATGAACGTCAGTTTTTTGAGCACTTTGGTCTTACGTATATTCCACCAGAAGCGAGAGAAGGAAGTGGGGAGATCGAGCGGTCTCGACACGACCACCCGTACATTCAGCTAGAGGACATTCAAAGTGACTTGCACATGCACACGGTGTGGAGCGATGGCGCAAACTCCGTGAAAGAAATGGCGGACGATGCGAAAAAGCGTGGGTACAATTACATTTGCATTACCGACCATTCCAAGTTTTTGCAAGTAGCGAACGGACTGAATGAAGAACGTCTTGCGAGGCAGGCAGAAGACATTGATGATGCGAATGAGCACGTATCAGGCATTCGAGTGTTAAAAGGAACAGAAATGGACATTCGTCCTGACGGCACACTTGATTTTGATAATGATGTATTACAAACGTTAGATTTTGTCATTGCTTCGATCCATTCATCATTCTCGCAATCGAAAGAGCAAATCCATGAACGTCTTGAGACGGCATTTCGCAATCCGTTCGTTCATATGATTGCGCACCCTACAGGAAGAATAATCGGTCAACGAAGCGGTTATGAAGTGGATATCGATTGGCTCATTGCCAGAGCAAAGGAAACAGGAACAGCGCTAGAATTAAATGCAAACCCTAATCGCCTGGACTTATCAGCCGAGCAGTTAAAAAAGGTAGTCACAAGTGGCGTTGTGATTGCGGTGAATACGGATGCCCATCGCCAAGAAATGATGGATCATATGAAGATTGGTGTGGCAACGTTAAACAAAGCATTCGTCCAAAAAGAACAAGTCATGAATACATGGACATATGAGCAATTCAAGCAGTTTACGGATAATAAACGAACGCTTTTTGAATGATTGAGGTGAAAAGTCATACAACCGAATATGCTTAAGACATTAGAATACGATAAAATGAAACACCATTTGGCAGAGCACGTGAGCTCTGCCTTAGGAAAAGAGCGAGTCGCTGAGCTTACGCCATCAGCAGATTTTCATGAAGTGACGGAATGGTTGGATGAGACGGATGAAGGTGTAAACGTACTTCGTCATCGTGGTCACATCCCTCTCGGCGGTTTACACGATATTCGCTCCGAAGTGAAGCGAGCGGCACTTGGCAGTGTGCTTGAGGCAAAGTCATTTAATGAAATCGCTGAGACGATTCGCTCAGGCAACGTCATTCGGCAATTTACAGAGCGGCTACTCGCTGAAGAGGAAGAATTGAAACTACCCATTTTAACGGCCGTCGTAGAGGACATTGCACCGTTAAAAGAGTTGGCACAGACGCTCCGTCAAGCGATCGGTGAGGATGGATATGTTCTAGACAGTGCAAGTTCGGCATTGCGAAGCGCAAGACAACAAATCCGAACATTAGAGTCAACCGTACGGTCTCGCTTGGAACAGTTTCTTCGGGCGAAAGACGCCGACACCAAATTGTCTGACCGGGTGATCACGGTAAGAAACGATCGTTATGTGCTTCCAGTAAAAGCGGCTTATCGTCATAGTTACGGGGGCATGGTGCATGATCAGTCCTCATCGGGACAGACCGTATTTGTAGAACCGCAATCAGTCGTAAACGCGAACAATCAGCTACGAGAAGCACGTATGAAAGAAAAGCAAGAAATCGAAAAAATTCTGAGAGAATTGACCGGTGAAGTCGGTATGTATGAAGCCGTGCTGCTTGAAAATGTCGAGCAGTTGGGGCGCATTGATTTCATGTTTGCCAAAGCCCGGTACAGTAATGAAATAACTGCTGTGAAGCCGAAATTAAACGAGCGGTTTTATTTATCTTATCCAGAAGCAAGACACCCGCTTTTGGATGCTGATTCGGTCGTTCCAACAGACCTTGTACTTGGCGATGAGTACACGTCGCTTGTCATCACAGGACCGAATACAGGCGGGAAGACCGTTGCGCTCAAAACGACAGGACTGCTCACACTTATGGCTCAGTCAGGTTTGTTTTTACCGACAGCTGAAAAAGCAGAAGCATCGGTGTTCTCCAATGTGTATGCCGACATCGGGGATGAACAGTCCATTGAGCAGAGTTTAAGTACTTTCTCCTCCCATATGACAAACATCGTAAGCATACTGGGAGATGTGGATCATGAAAGCCTCGTATTATTTGACGAGCTAGGAGCAGGGACCGACCCGGCTGAAGGTGCAGCTTTAGCTGTTTCCATCTTAGATGAAGTACATGCCCGTGGCGCGCGAACGGTTGCGACTACCCATTATACGGAATTAAAAGGGTATGCATACAATCGCGAAGGCGTGCTAAATGCGAGTGTCGAATTTGATGTCGCCTCGCTAAGCCCGACGTACCGATTGCTCATCGGTATCCCAGGCAGGAGTAATGCGTTTGCAATATCAAGACGACTCGGCCTAGATGAGAACATTATTACTTCTGCGGAAACTGAGTTACAAGCCGATACGAAACAGGCAGAACAGATGATCACCTCCCTTGAAGACCAGCAACAAGAGGCAGAGAACGCGATGAAAGAAGCAGAGACCATTCGTCTTGAAGCTGAAAAGCTTCACGGGGAGTTAAGCGTGGCATTTTCTCACTTGGAAACAGAAAAAGCGAAGGTGCTTCAAGAGGCTGAAGAGCGGGCTGCCAAAGAAGTGGCAAGGGCGAAAGAAGAAGCAGAATTGATTGTTTCTGAGCTTCGAGAGCTGCAAAAGCAAGGTGTGCAGGTGAAAGAGCACGAATTGATTGAAGCGCGTAAAGGGTTGGATGATGCGGCTCCGACGCTTACGAAAAAGCAAAAACAAGTAAAGCGCAAAGCACAAGAAGCGTTCACATTTACTCCTGGTGAAGAGGTGTTTGTACCCCGGTTTTCACAAAAAGGCCAGGTGATTGAGAAGTCTGGAGACAAAGATTATCTCGTCCAAATCGGTATTATGAAAATGACGGTCTCAGCCGCAGACCTTGAGAAAACAGAGCAACCAAAAGCGAAAGAGATTCGTCCAGTGACCCGGGTAAACACGAGCGGTTCGCAAGTGAAGCCTGAACTTGACCTTCGTGGGGAACGGTATGAAAATGCATTGCAACGTTTGGAGAAATATCTAGATGAAGCCGTACTTGCAGGGTATCCGCGGGTGCACATCATTCACGGAAAAGGGACAGGAGCATTGCGTAAAGGTGTGAAATCGTACCTAGCCAAACATCCGAGCGTCGTTAGTACGCGAGATGGTGGGATGAGCGAAGGTGGAATCGGAAACACCGTTGCAGATCTGAAATAAAAAGAGGAAGGTTCATCCATGGACGTATTGTTAGAATACACTTGGGTTATGGTCATCGCTCAGTACAGCGTTTCAATTTTAGCTTTGATTGTGTTTATGGTCATTTTTGAGTGGGTTACCCCATATAAAAATTGGGAAGCTATTTCTGAAGGGAACCTCGCGGTTGCATTAGCAACAGGCGGAAAAATATTTGGTGTTACAAACATCTTTAAGTTTTCAATCGAAAATAATGATTCGCTGTTGCAAATGTTAATGTGGGGGAGCTTCGGATTTATCCTGCTCGTTGTTGCTATCTAATCTTTGAATTTCTAACGCCATTTTTCAATGTGGATGAACAGATTGCTAATGACAACCGGGCGATTGGTTTATTGGCATTCATACTTTCTGTAGGATTGTCGTTTGTCATTGGCGCAGGAATTACGAATTCTTAGGAGGATGTATGGACAAGCTTTGGAAAATCCTCGTTGCCTGTTGCATCGGTTTCATGCTTGCAGGTGTGATTTATCTATTGTTTCTCGTATAAAATAACCGAGCAGGGACTATTCTCCTTGCATCGGTTTTTTTATTATATTAGTAGAGTATTAATTTGAAGACTGAAATTAGAAAAAGCTTGTACTACAGGCGTGAAATTGAACCCCTCAGCAAAAATATTCACAATATATTTATTAATGATAGCGTTTCCAATGAAATGATTGTAGACTATAAGTAGGAATAGATAAAGGAGGCCAAATATGACAGTGGAACAAGTGAAGCATGATTGGTTTGACTACTATCCAAAAGGGGTGGCGCCAAGCTTTTCTTACACTGAAGCTGCATTATCGGACTATTTAGTCGCAGCAGCGAAAGAAAAGCCGAATAGCAAGGCCATTCATTTCATGGGCACAGACATGAACTACAAAGAACTTTTCACCTATGCGGCCAAGTTTGCGAGAGTGCTGCAAGATGTAGGGGTGAAAAAGGAGACCGAGTGGCAATCATGCTTGCGAACACGCCGCAATCGGTCATTACGTATTACGGTGCATTGTTTGCAGGTGCCGTCGTCGTGCAAACGAACCCGTTATATGTGGAACGTGAGATTGAGCATCAAATGGTGGACTCTGGCGCAAAAGTACTCGTTTGTTTAGACATGGTAATGCCAAGAGTCGAGAAAGTACGACAGAACACAGAGGTTGAGCACGTGTTTGTTACATTTATTAAAGATTTCCTTCCATTTCCGAAAAATTTGATCTATCCGTTTATTCAAAAGAAGAACATGGGAATGAAAATTGAGTCGATTACGACGAGCAAACACATAACCTTAAAGACAAACTAAAAGCCGCTAGTGAATCGTATGAGAAGGTTTCTGTTTCTCCGAAAGAAGACGTTGCTCTTATTCAATATACCGGTGGTACAACGGGAGTGCCAAAAGGGGTTATGCTCACGCACCACAATCTCGTTTCCAATACGGAGATGTGTACGAATTGGACGTACAAAAAGGGTGATGAAGGGGCTCATGAACATGTGCTAGCCGTATTACCATTCTTCCACGTTTACGGGATGACCGTTGCCCTTAACTTGGCGATGATGAACGGTTACACGCTCATTATTCTTCCAAAGTTTGATCCTGAACAAGTCATTAAAACAATTGCTAAACAAAAGGTAACGCTTTTCCCTGGAGCACCAACGATGTATACGGCACTAGTGAATCATCCGGAAATTGATAAGCACGATTTATCATCAATTAAAGTGTGCTTGAGTGGAGCGGCACCTTTGCCAAAAGAGATCCAAAAGAAGTTTGAAGAAAAGACAAAAGGGCGTCTCATTGAAGGATACGGGCTGACGGAAACATCACCAGTTGCGGCGGCTAACCCCATTTGGGAAAACCGTAAAAATGGCAGTATCGGATTGCCTTGGCCAGATACAGAACTTGCGATTCTCAATGCGGATACCGGAGAATTTCTAGATGTAGATGAAGTCGGTGAGATCATTATTCGGGGTCCGCAAGTCATGAAAGGCTACTGGAACCGACAAGAAGCAACTGACGCCGTATTTCATGAAGATTGGTTCAAAAGTGGAGATATGGGGTATCGGGATAAAGAAGGATATTTCTATGTAGTCGATCGGAAGAAAGACATGATTATCGCTGGTGGATTTAACATTTATCCACGTGAAGTAGAAGAGATTTTGTACGAACATGAAGCAATCTTAGAAGCTGCCGTCGTCGGTGTCCCAGACGAATACCGAGGAGAAACGGTAAAAGCATTTGTTGTGACGAAAAAGAATCAAGAAGTTACGGAAGATGAGTTAAATGAATTTTGCCGTGCTCGACTAGCGGCTTACAAAGTGCCGCGCGTTTATGAGTATCGGGAAGAGCTGCCGAAAACTTTGGTTGGAAAAGTCCTTCGTCGTGTTCTTGTTGAAGAAGAACAAGAAAAAGCAAAGAATGCTTCCGCTCAAGAAGGAAGCTAAACATCTGATGGTCAACCATAGGCGGCAGTCCGGTCATCACGAAACTCCGGGCTGTACCTTTCTTTTCGTCCCGTTGACAGCGCTTTATTTTTTCGGTAGAATTTATGAATGAATAATCATTCATAACCTGCAGAGGGAAGAAGGAGCAGCCGCCTATGGCAGTGGACAAAAAGAATTCCGAAAAGTACCACCTCATCATTGATGCTGCGGTGCGCGTCATCGCTAAACACGGATATCATCACGCACAAGTGTCTAAGATTGCAAAAGAAGCGGGTGTGGCCGATGGGACGATCTACTTGTATTTCAAAAATAAAGAGGACATTCTCATTTCCTTGTTTCGACTCAAGATGGGCACGTTTATTTCGACGATTGAAGAGCGATTAAAATCATGCAAGACAGCAGATGAGAAATTGCGCTATCTTGTCGAAAAACATTTATCGCAATTGTCGGACCAGCCCGACTTGGCGGTAGTGACTCAGCTAGAACTTCGGCAGTCAGCAAGAGAGTTACGTCTAAAAATTAACGACGTCTTAAAGGGATATGTGCATGTGATGGAGAATGTTATAGATGAAGGGAAAGAGGAGGGAGTCTTTCAAGACCAGCTCGATACGAAGCTAGCGAGACAAATGCTTTTTGGAACGCTAGATGAGATCGTCACAAACTGGGTAATGAAAGAAGGTAAGTATGACTTGTCGGAACTTGCGCCTTCTACCTACCGAATGCTTTTGGCTGGATTCCAAAAGACATCATGATTGAGAGGGGTTCTAACGAAATGATTGGAGTAACAAAGGAAGAGTCAGTTGCCTGGGTTCAGGTGAAACATCCTCCTGCGAATGCACTGTCAACAGAACTGCTTACACAATTGGATGAGCGGATGACCGAGCTTTCCCATGACGATGAAATTTCTGCCATCATATTGCACGGTGAAAGGCGATTCTTTGTTGCCGGTGCCGACATTAAGGAATTTGAAGGAAAGAAGGGCAGTGATCTCGCTGACGGCGGACAAGCCCTTTTTAATAAGCTAGAGTCGTTTAACAAACCGATTGTTGCTGCCATCCACGGTGCAGCGCTTGGTGGTGGTTTGGAATTGGCTATGGCCTGTACGATCCGCATTGCAACTGAAGATGCCAAACTGGGATTACCTGAAACAAATTTAGGCCTCATCCCAGGTTACGGCGGCACTCAGCGATTGCCTAAGCTCGTAGGTCCTCACAAAGCGGCAGAAATGATGCTCACTGGCCTACCGATTACAGGGGCTGATGCGTTAATGTGGCGCCTTGTGAATGACACGGCGAAAGACGAGCAACAATTGCTCGAAAAAGCCGGAAAACTTGCACAAACGATCGCTGAAAAAAGCCGGCTCACTTCTGAGCGTATCCTTGACCTTGTGCAAGAGGCGCATCATGGTGAAGACTTCGAAAAAGGGCTTAAAAAAGAAGCCCAGTATTTTAGTGAAGTGTTTGACAGTGCCGATGCAAAAGAAGGCATTGGCGCATTTTTAGAAAAGAGAAAACCAGAATTTTCCAATCGATAGACCAATGGAGGAGGAAGCCTTATGAACATTTATGTAGTTATGAAACGTACATTTGATACTGAAGAGAAAGTCGAAATAAAAGACGGGCGTGTTGATGAGGAAGGTGCAGAGTTTGTCATCAACCTTATGATGAATATGCCATTGAAGAAGCGATCGTATTAAAAGAAGCTCATGATGGTGAAGTAACCGTCGTTACTGTTGGGGATGAAGAAGCAGAGAAAGAGCTTCGTACAGCGCTAGCAATGGGAGCAGATAAAGCAGTCCTTCTTGACACGGAAGATTTAGAAGACGAAGTTGATCACTATACCATTTCTGAAATGCTCAATGCATTCTTTAAAGACAAAGAGTATGACATCATTCTTGGCGGAAACGTAGCGGTTGATGACGGAGCTGGCCAAGTAGCCCCTCGTCTTGCTGAACTTCTTGACATTAACCAAGTGACGACGATTACGAAACTGGACATCGAAGGGACAAAAGCAACAATCGAACGTGATGTGGAAGGGACGTAGAAGTCGTTGAGACTGAATTGCCTCTGCTTGTTACGTGTCAACAAGGGTTAAATGAACCGCGTTACCCTTCACTTCCGGGGATTATGAAAGCGAAGAAAAAGCCGTTAGAAACGTTAGACCTTGACGACCTTGGACTCGATGAAGATGAGCTGGAGGCAAAAACAAAAACGGTTGATCGCTTTTTGCCACCTGAAAAACAAGCAGGGAAGAAGCTCGAAGGCGAACCTGCTGAACAAGTAGAAGAACTCATCAAGCTCTTAAAAACAGAAGCAAAGGTCATATAAGGAGGAATTTCTAATGTCTAAAAAAGTACTCGTACTCGCAGAAGCTCGTGATGGAGAATTGCGTAACGTATCATTTGAAGTAATTGCTGCTGGTAAAAAGATCGCAGGTGATGGTGGCGAAGTTTATGCACTACTCGTTGGCGATGGGGTAGGATCATTTAGCGATGCCCTCATTAAACAAGGTGCCGACCAAGTGCTAGTGGCTGAGCACGCTGATCTAAAAACCTATACGACAGATGCCTATAAACAAGTTCTTTTACAAGTAATTGAAGAGCAAAGCCCAGATGCACTACTAATCCCGCACACATCTTCTGGTAAAGATTTGGCTCCAAGACTTGCAGCGAAGCTATCCTCAGTCTTGTATCAGATATTATCGACATTGAACTTGCTGGAGATGAAGTGGTGTTTACTCGCCCGATCTACTCGGGTAAAGCATTCGAGAAGAAAAGTGTAACAGGCGGAATGTTGTTCGCAACGGTACGTCCGAATAACATTGCAGCTCTTGATGAAGATGCAAGCCGTAGTGGAGATACAAAAGACGTAAGTATTGAACTTAAAGACCTCCGCTCGATCATTAAAGATGTTGTGAAGAAGACGAGTGGCAAAGTCGACCTTGCAGAAGCAAAAGTCATTGTTGCAGGTGGTCGTGGCGTGAAAAGTGCCGAAGGGTTCGAGCCGCTTGAAGAACTGGCTGACATTTTAGGTGGCGCAGTCGGAGCTTCACGTGGTGCTTGCGACGCTGAGTATTGTGATTACTCCTTACAAATTGGACAGACGGGTAAAGTTGTCACACCTGAACTTTACATTGCTGTCGGAATTTCTGGAGCGATTCAGCACCTTGCAGGTATGTCAAACTCAAAAGTCATCGTGGCCATTAACAAAGACGCAGAAGCGCCGATCTTTGACGTCGCTGATTACGGACTCGTTGGTGATTTGTTCGACATCCTCCCAATCCTTACAGATGAATTCAAAAAAGTAAAAGCGGGAGCATAATTCCAGCAGTCAAAAGGTAGAAAAGGCGGAGAGTTGAGCGGTGCTCCCTCCGTCTTTTACTTATGATTCGAACACACTTCGGTGCATAAGTATTGACGAATGGAAATGTGTCCAGTATAAAGGGAACAGGTGAAAGCTGATCGAGCAGATCATTTTTCACATGAATGGCTGAATGCTATAATTAATGAGTGAGTAAGCTAGTAAAGAAAGGAGTCTAACCCAATGGCAATTGTAAATGTAACAGACCAAGATTTTGATCAACAAACGTCAGAAGGCGTCGTGCTAGCAGATTTTTGGGCACCTTGGTGTGGACCTTGTAAAATGATCGCTCCAGTTCTCGAGGAAATCGATGGCGAAATGGGCGATAAAGTTAAGATCGCTAAGCTTGATGTTGATGAGAATAAAGAGACAGCCGGTAAATTCGGCGTCATGAGCATCCCAACACTAATGGTTTTCAAAGACGGTGAACAAGTAGAGCAAGTCGTCGGTTTCCAACCGAAAGAAGCGCTTGTAGAACTTCTTGAAAAGCACATGTAAACGAGTAAAAAGCCTGATTACTTCAGGCTTTTTCTTTTACATTAGATCGAGGAGGTGGGCAGATGGAAACGATTAAAGAAAAGTTAAGCGTGCTCCCTTCAAAGCCGGGCTGCTACTTAATGAAGAATAAAACGGGGACAATCATTTACGTAGGAAAGGCGAAAGTTCTTCGGAACCGCGTTCGTTCTTATTTTATCGGAAGTCATGACACAAAAACGCAACGTCTCGTTAGCCAGATCGATGATTTTGACTACATTATTACATCGTCAAACGTTGAGGCACTCATTCTTGAAATGAACCTCATCAAAAAATACGAGCCGAAGTACAATGTGCTTCTTAAAGATGACAAGTCGTATCCGTACTTGAAGATTACGAACGAAGAACATCCACTCTCATTACGACAAGAAATGTAAAAAAAGATGGAGGGAAATATTTCGGTCCTTATCCGAATGCGTTCTCAGCGAATGAAACTAAGAAATTACTGGACCGTTTATATCCGCTAAGGAAATGCCGGACGCTACCGGACCGTGTATGTCTGTATTATCATATCGGGCAATGTTTAGCTCCTTGTGAATTTGAAGTTACCGAGGAGACGAACAAAGCACTCGTCTCTGAAATTCAACGGTTTTTAAACAATGGTCATCAAGCCATTCGAAAAGAAGTTGAACAGAATATGCTGCAAGCTTCTGAAGCGCTCAACTTTGAACGAGCTAAAGAATTAAGAGATCAGATTCAACACATTGACGCTGTTATGGAAAAACAAAAGATGACGGAAGTTGACGGCGTTGACCGTGATGTATTTGCTTATGCTTACGATAAAGGGTGGATGTGTGTACAAGTCTTTTTCGTAAGACAAGGAAAGTTGATTGAAAGGGATGTTTCAATTTTTCCTTTTTATCAAGATCCTGAAGAAGACTTTTTAACATTTGTCGGTCAATTTTATTGGGAGGGCGCCCATATCAAGCCGAAGGAGATATTAATTCCTTCAGGGGTGGACAAAAAAGAAGTTGAAGAGCTCCTGCAAACAACGATCCATGTTCCAATGCGAGGGAAAAAGAAAGACCTTGTAAAATTGGCAAACCAAAATGCTGAAGAAGCATTGCAAGCGAAGTTCAGTTTGCTTGAACGCGACGAGGAGCGAACGGTAAAAGCAGTGGAGCACCTCGGAGAAGCGATGCAAATGGATGCCCCTTATCGAATTGAAGCGTTTGACAACTCGAACATTCAGGGCACGAACCCTGTTTCTGCAATGGTTTCCTTCGTTGACGGTAAGCCCCACAAAAAAGAGTATCGTAAGTATCGGGTCAAAGATGTGACAGGTCCTGATGATTACGCGTCAATGAAAGAAGTGATCCGTAGAAGGTATTTACGGTTGCTCCGCGAAGAAGCCCCAATGCCTGACTTAATTTTAATAGACGGTGGAAAAGGCCAACTGTCTGCAGCACTATCGGTGTTAGAAGATGAGTTGAATTTATCTGTACCTGTTGCAGGTCTTGCAAAGGATGAGAAGCATAAGACTTCCCAGTTGTTGTTAGGTGAAGACGCACGCTTAATTCCATTAGCGAGAGATAGCCACGCCTTTTATTTGTTGCAACGAATTCAAGATGAAGTGCACCGCTTTGCATTAACCTTTCATCGAGAATCGAGGGGGAAAAGCGTTCGCCGTTCTGTGTTGGATGACATCAATGGTGTTGGAGAAAAACGAAAACAAATGTTGTTGAAACATTTCGGTTCCATAAAAAAGATGAAAGAAGCGACGATTGACGATTATGTAAATCTTTCCATTCCAAGAAATGTCGCTGACGACATTTTAAAAACATTGAATCGCGAATAAAAGAAGCCAAGCCCAACAAAGGGATGGCTTCTTTACGACCTACGATCATTCGTAGGATCAATATGTACGTGCAGGCGAAGTTTGCGCCGTTTTTTTTCTATGACCGTTTCTGCTGCTACCCCAAATAGCCATTCATATTGCGCAGCAATGAAACCTGCTTCCAAGTAGCGAGAAAAAGCGCGCGCTTTTCATCCTCCATTAGATGTAATTCAAACGTGCTTTGTTTTTTTGAATCCTTAATCAGACTGAGCGAACCCACCCGGCTCTTTCAAAAAACGAAGGGATGTCATCTACGCTGTCAAGCGGATGCTTGCGGGCAATCAACTTTCCACCCCAGTACATAATCTCATCTTCTTCTTCGTTCAAAAGTTCTGGTAGAAGCGTCTCCCTGACGAGCTCGTACCCAAAATCTGTATACTTTCTCTCTGTATCAGACAACCGAATCTCCCCCAATTCACTTCTCTATTATAAGCGTTTCTCGTGTAGAAAACTACTCGATTCACAAAATACGTTCGTTAAAATCACGTATCAAAATGTAAAAAAGATCACGGAAACAAGAAACGGAACCGAGTTTTTATTGTCAGTCAATTCTTCTATGACAATCGAATCTCCACTTCATCGTTTAGGCGAAATATCTGCTTTCTTGACGATGATTGTGTACGAGGGTACAATAAATATGTCGGAAATTTGAATGGACGGAACGATGCTCAAGCATCTTGAAAACGCTTTGTTACATTTTTATAAAGTGGTATGCTTGTATTGACAATGGTCATACATACTGCGTTCCGTTTTATTGTTAAAGAAATTATGACGACACGGGGGAGTTTTAGCGCCGTGTTCGTGTAATGTTTGTTGGGAGGGTTTCATCGCTTTATAAAACAAAGAATATGGTAGGTAGGTATGAGTAAAAAGGTCAGCAGAAAAAAGAGGGGAGCCTTATCAATGCCTCAGAATAAGGAATTTTTTAATCGAAGATTACACTCACTGCTTGGTGTCATTCCTGTAGGTGTTTTCTTAATCCAGCACTTCATCATTAACCATTTTGCTGTATACGGAGCAAGTTCATTTAATGCCGCTGCGCATTTCATGGAAAGCCTTCCGTTTCGTTATGCACTTGAAGTATTTGTGATTTTCCTCCCGCTTCTATACCATGCAATTTACGGTTTGTACATTGCCTTTTTAGGGAGAAGCAACACCCGTCAGTATGGATATTTTAGAAACGTAATGTTTCTATTGCAAAGAATCTCTGGTGTGTTTCTCGTCATCTTTATTGCGTGGCATGTTTGGGAAACAAGAATTGCTGCAGCCTTCGGTGCAGATGTAAACTATGATATGATGGCGGATATACTTAGCAGTCCATTTATGCTCGTATTTTATATTGCTGGTGTATTAGCTGCAACGTTCCACTTTGCAAATGGTCTTTGGTCGTTTGCGGTATCTTGGGGACTCACTGTAACACCAAGATCACAAAAAATCATGACATACGTAAGCATTGGGGTATTCCTCGTGCTCTCATTTATAGGTATTCGCGCAATTATCGCGTTTTTAGATCCAGCTTTAGCTAACATGTAAAGGAGTCGGTGATCAATGAGCAACGGAAACATTATTGTTGTCGGTGGCGGACTTGCCGGACTGATGGCAACAATTAAAGCGGCAGAAGCAGGAAAGAACGTTGAATTGTTCTCTGTCGTCCCTGTAAAGCGTTCACATTCCGTTTGTGCTCAAGGTGGTATTAACGGTGCCGTTAATACAAAAGGTGAAGGAGATTCACCTTGGGAGCACTTTGACGATTCGGTATATGGCGGAGACTTTCTCGCCAATCAACCCCCTGTAAAAGCAATGACGGATGCAGCACCAGGAATTATTCACCTGTTGGATCGTATGGGAGTTATGTTTAACCGTACACCAGAAGGTTTACTCGATTTCCGTCGTTTCGGAGGTACCCAACATCACCGTACGGCATATGCAGGAGCAACAACAGGTCAACAACTACTTTATGCGTTGGATGAACAAGTCCGCCGCTATGAAGTTGCTGGTCTCGTTAAGAAATATGAAAACTGGGAGTTCACATCAGCAGTCATTGATGACGATGGGGTTTGCCGTGGGATCACGGGTCAGAACCTTTCTTCCATGGAAGTTGAGAGCTTCCGTGCGGATTCGGTTATTATGCAACAGGTGGACCCGGAATTATTTTCGGAAAGTCAACAAATTCAATGATTAACACAGGGTTTGCAGCTGCGAAGCTCTACGAGCAAGGCGTATATTATGCAAACGGTGAATTTATCCAGATCCACCCGACAGCCATTCCAGGAGACGATAAACTTCGTCTAATGAGTGAGTCGGCACGTGGTGAAGGTGGTCGAGTATGGACGTACAAAGATGGTAAACCTTGGTACTTTCTCGAAGAAAAGTACCCAGCATACGGGAACCTCGTTCCTCGTGACATCGCCACACGTGAAATTTTTGACGTTTGTGTAGAGCAAAAGCTCGGCATTAATGGCGAGAACATGGTATATCTTGATCTTTCCCATAAAGATTCCCATGAATTAGATGTAAAGCTTGGCGGAATTATGGAGATTTACGAGAAGTTTATGGGTGATGACCCGCGTAAAGTTCCAATGAAGATCTTCCCTGCTGTTCACTATTCAATGGGTGGTATGTGGATTGATTATGACCAAATGACGAACATCCCTGGCTTATTTGCGGCAGGTGAGTGTGATTACTCGCAACACGGAGCGAATCGTCTTGGTGCGAACTCCTTGCTTTCAGCAATCTACGGGGGTATGGTGGCTGGACCAAAGGCCGTTGAATATATCCAAGGATTGGATAAGTCTGCTGAGGATCTTTCATCGACACTTTTTGATGCAGAGCGCAAGAAAGTTGAAGATGAATATGAAGGCATCTTGAAAATGGACGGAAAAGAAAATGCCTATGCGTTGCACCGTGAACTTGGTGAGTGGATGACAGACAATGTTACCGTCGTTCGTGAAAACGCGAAATTACTTCAAACGGATGATAAGCTTCAAGAGTTAATGGAGCGCTGGAATAACATTAACATGCATGACACGAGCCGTTGGTCTAACCAAGCTGCGCCGTTCACACGCCAGTTGAAAGGAATGCTTGATCTTGCTCGCGTCATTACGCTCGGTGCTTATAACCGTAATGAAAGTCGCGGTGCACATTACAAGCCAGAATTCCCTGATCGTAATGATGAAGAATTCCTAAAAACAACAAAAGCGAAGTATGATGCGGCCAATCACAAGCCGGTATTTGAATATGAAGATGTCGATACATCGCTAATCACACCGAGAAAACGAGACTACTCAAAGAAAAAAGCCTCTGATAAACAAGGAGCTGGAAAATAATGAGCGAACACAAAACCGTCCGCTTTATCATCACTCGTCAAGACACCCCTGACGCCAGTCCATACACGGAGGAATTCAATATTCCTCACCGTGAGAATATGAATGTTATTTCTGCACTCATGGAAATCAGAAGAAACCCAGTGACTGCAGACGGGAAGGAATCCGCGCCCGTCGTTTGGGATATGAACTGTTTGGAAGAAGTTTGCGGGGCATGCAGTATGATTATTAACGGCAAGCCACAGCAATCGTGTACAGCACTCATTGATCAACTTGAACAACCGATTCGCCTAGAGCCAATGAAAACATTCCCTGTCGTTCGTGACCTCGTCGTGGACCGCAGCCGTATGTTTGATTCATTGAAGAAGGTGAAAGCGTGGATACCAATTGACGGTACGTATGATCTTGGACCAGGACCACGTATGGCTGAGAACAAGCGTCAATGGGCGTATGAGCTTTCGAAATGTATGACGTGCGGAGTTTGCCTTGAAGCATGCCCAAATGTGAACGACAAATCGGACTTTATTGGACCTGCACCAGTGTCGCAAGTACGTTTATTCAATGCACACCCAACAGGTGAAATGAACCGTGAAGAGCGTCTAAACGCACTTATGGGTGAAGGGGGACTGCAAAATTGCGGGAACTCCCAAAACTGTGTAGAGTCATGCCCGAAAGGAATTCCACTAACAACGTCAATTGCAGCGCTTAACCGCGATATGACTTTGCAGTCTTTCAAGAACTTCTTTGGAAGCGACAATCTATAAACAAACAGACCGAAACCGGATGTTCACATCAGAACGTCCGGTTTTTTAGATCTTGTCTGCCTGATCCCTCAATCAGTTATTACGATGATCGCCTGTAAAGACCCATGATCTGGTGCTTTGAGGCAATGATTAAATTTGGATTTCACCTAGTCTAATCAGTTCAATTACAGCCTGTGAACGTCCTTTAACGCCTAACTTTTGCATGGCATTAGAAATATGATTACGGACTGTTTTTTCACTGATGTAGAGCTGTCCGGCAATTTCCTTCGTTGTTTTGTCCTGCACGAGAAGGTCAAAGACCTCCTTCTCCCTTTTCGTCAGAAGGGAGCGCGGACCACGTTCCAAGTCCTTCAATCGTGTCACCCTTTCTAATCCAGGCCACCCTCTTTGTGTGTCCGGCTCTCAATGGAAATTGGACGATTAGAAGAAAGCATTTAGTCTCCATATCGTATGTGAGAATGCACTCGTCGGTGAGTGATGGAGCGAAAAGCGGCGAACAACTATACCGAGGAGTTTCGCTTTCAACTAAAAGCAGTAGTGGTCACTTGGACGTGTTTCAGGCTAAAAGTAGTGTCAATCACGCACACTTGTGTTTTAGATTCTCAGCTTATCGTATTCACGAAGTTCTTTTAATGTTAAAGTTTCTACTAAAAAACTTGAAAGCTTAAAAAAATGGGCGAAATCGTGATGAATGCGTGAAAATAATTGGCGTACACGCTCCGTAATGATAAAATATGAATTGACAAGCTAGGCGATAACTATCCTTAGCTTTCAAACGAGTGATGACTTATACGTAAAAGAGGAGTGGATCCCATGCAAGAGAAGACGTTTACGATTACCGCTGATACAGGTCTGCATGCGAGACCTGCAACACAGCTCGTTCATAAAGCAAGCCAATTTTCATCAGAAATAGAAATGGAAGCAAAAGGTAAAAAAGTAAACTTGAAGTCGATTATGGGTGTTATGTCGCTTGGCGTTGGTAAAGGAGGAGAAATTAAAGTCGTTATCAATGGAAACGACGAGCAAGAAGCAATGGAAGCTATTACAGCACAAATTCAAGAAGGTCTGGGCGAATAATGTCTCAAATCCTTCAAGGAATTGCTGCTTCCAACGGCATTGCCATCGCGAAAGCGTTTGTTTATGAACAGGCGCAATTAGACATCGAAAAAGCACCGAAAAAGGGTGCAGAGGATGAAGTGACTTCCCTCCAAAACGCCATCGAAAAGGCAAAGGCAGAGTTAGAAGATCTAAAAGCGAGAACAGAAGAGAATCAAGCAAGGAAAACGCCGAGATCTTCTCTGCCCATTTACTCGTGCTTGAAGATCCTGAACTGACAGGTGCAGTCAAGACAAAGGTTCAAGAAGAAGAAGTGAGCGCAGCGTTTGCACTAAACGAAACGGCGAACATGTTTATTGCTATGTTTGAAGACATGGACAATGAATACATGCGAGAGCGGGCAGCAGACATTAAAGATGTGTCGCAACGCCTATTGCGCCACCTTCTCGGTGTAAATACTGCTGCACTATCTGAAATCAACGAGCAATCCATTGTCATTGCCAAGGACTTAACGCCTTCGGATACAGCACAGTTAAATAAGGCATATGCGCTAGGGTTTGCCACAGACATCGGTGGTCGCACATCGCATTCTGCGATTATGGCGCGCTCCCTAGAAATCCCAGCGTCGTGGGCTTATCGAAGATTACCGAAGAAGTCGAGCATGGTGATATGATCATTGTAGACGGAATGAACGGGAACGTGTATGTTCATCCAGATCAAGAAACGATTGCACACTTTGAAACTGAGAAATTCCAGTTCGAAGAAAGAAAGAAGCAACGCGCGAAGCTCATTGACGAGCCTTCAACGACCCGTGATGGGCACACGGTTGAACTTGCGGCAAACATTGGTTCTGCAGCTGATTTAGATGGTGTGATTCAAAACGGTGCAGAAGGTATTGGACTTTATCGTACCGAGTTTCTTTACATGGAGCGTAATGAATTGCCTAATGAAGAAGAGCAATTCGATGCGTATCGTACCGTCGTTGAGAAGATGGAGAGCAAACCCGTTGTTATACGCACACTAGATATTGGTGGCGATAAAGAGCTTCCGTATTTGGATCTTCCTCATGAAATGAACCCGTTTCTAGGATTTCGAGCCATTCGTTTATGCCTAGAGAAACAAGACATGTTTCGCACACAGCTAAGAGCTCTCATACGAGCGAGTGCTTACGGAAATTTGAAAGTGATGTTCCCGATGGTGGCAACACTAGAAGAATATCGAGCGGCAAAGCTGCTCATTGAAGAAGAACAAGAGAAGCTTCGAAAAGAAGGAACTTCATTTGATGAGAACATGGAAGTTGGCATCATGGTCGAAATTCCATCTACCGCTGTTGCAGCGAAGCAATTTGCTAAAGAAGTTGACTTTTTTAGCATTGGGACAAATGACTTAATTCAGTACACACTTGCTGTGGATCGAATGAGTGAAAAAGTAGCGAATCTCTATCAACCGTACCACCCTGCAATTTTGCAACTTGTAAAAGGTGTCATTGACGCTGCGCATGCCGAAGGCAAGTGGACGGGAATGTGCGGAGAGATGGCTGGTGATGAAGTTGCGATTCCTCTGCTACTCGGGCTTGGGCTTGATGAGTTTAGCATGAGTGCGTCGTCAGTGCTCCCGGCTCGAGAGCAACTCATGTCCCTTGACTATGAAGAAGCACGTAAGCTCTCAGCAGAAGCTTTGTTGTGTGGAACAGCTGATGAAGTGAAGTCCCTTGTTCAAGAGAACCGATGATCATCTTAAGCCGCCTGTGCTTGAAACCAGGCGGCTTTTTCATAAGTAACATCACTACATATTGAGTGGAGGCTAATTGTGTGAATACAGACCAGGTGGAACAAATTGAACATTCTTTAAGACGAATTTCTTTTACAGTGAAACAAAAAGGAAGAGAAATTCTAAACCAATTTCCAATCACTCCGCCCCAATTCATCGCGCTCCAATACCTCAAAGACAAAGGCGACTTGACGATTGGTGAACTATCATCGAAAATGTACCTCGCATTTAGTACAACGACAGACTTGGTGGACCGTTTAGAGAAGAACGAACTTGTTGAAAGAGTGAAAGATCAGAAGGACCGAAGAGTCGTGCGTGTGCATATCTTATCGGAAGGCCGTGAGATCATTGATGAGGTGATCCAAAAACGCCAGGAGTATTTGTATGAGGTGCTGGAACATTTTTCCGATGAAAAAGTTGAGCAGCTTCAAGTGACGTTACATGCACTGCATAATGAAATGTCGAAAGAGTAACAGATAAAAAGAGGCGAATATGCGTGAATTTACCTATTGGTGTTATTGATTCTGGGGTTGGTGGATTAACCGTTGCAAAAGAAATCGCTCGCCAACTCCCGAAGGAACAGATGATTTATATCGGAGATACAGATCGTTGCCCGTATGGTTCGAGGCCTTACGAGGAAGTCCGTCGTTTTACTTGGCAAATGATCGAGCGGCTGCTCCAAAAAAAGATTAAGATGCTTGTCATTGCCTGCAACACCGCAACGGCTGTCATTCTCGAAGAAGCAAGACAGAAATTATCGATCCCCGTCGTCGGCGTCATTCATCCTGGGGCAATTGCAGCGCTAAATCATACCGTCAGCAAACGAGTCGCCGTAATTGGGACAGAAGGCACGATTTCTAGCGGGGCTTATCCTGAAGCAATACAGGCATTCAAGGAAGCCAAGTTGAGGTAACAAGTCTAGCTTGTCCACCATTTGTGCCCCTTGTAGAGCAAAATCGAACGTCCTTTTCAGAGGCATACAACGTTGTAAAAGAAACGTTAAAGCCTTTAGAGTCTGTAGATTTTGACACGCTAATCTTAGGCTGTACGCATTACCCTCTACTAAAAGAGGTAATTCAATCAGCTGTAGGTGAGCATGTCAAAGTGATTTCTTCGGGTGCAGAAACGGCAAGAGAAGTGAGTATGATTTTACAACACGACCGGTTGTCCACGACTTCAGAAGAAGAGCAGGAGAATCTCTATTACACGAGTGGGTCCGTGCATGCATTTAGAAAAACGGTCAGTACGTGGTTAGAAGATTCAAGTGTTAACATATCTCCGATTAGCTTTGCGTCATCCGCGATGAATCAATAATTCTCGCGGATTTTTCTTGTCCAAACCCGCTGGTCTATTTTCCGAATAGGGCTCGTATACTATACGAGATTCGTGAATTTAGGAGGGAAGAGGCATGAGAAGCTGGAGTATGAAAGCCATGTTATTGTTTGGGGCCGTGCTTGTCGTACAGGCGTGTGGTAGTGATGAGGAAGAAGTGGCAACAGACCTCGACCAAAGTCAAGTCGTTACAGAAATAGAGACTACAGATGAACAAGGTGAAGGGGAAGCGAGTAATCAACCAGAAGAAGGGGAACGGTCAGGGGATGTAACGGAACGTGAGCTTTACTTAATGGATCAATACGGGTATGTTGTTCCTCGAACATTCCGGTTTCCCCCAAATGAAGAAGTACTAAAGCAATCGCTGGAATTTATGGTCGCTGAAGGGCCTGTAACCGAGCACCTTCCGAGTGGCTTTCAGGCAGTATTACCTGCAGATACTGAGATTCTAGGAGTGAATATTACGGAGGATGGCACAGCGGTCGTTGATTTTTCGCCATCATTTGAAGAATACCCGAGAGAACAAGAAGAAGCGATCTTACAAGCGCTCACGTGGACACTTACACAATTTGAGAATGTTGAGCAGATTGAATTGCAAATTAATGGACATACTCAAGAGAACATGCCACAAGGCAATACACCTGTACAGTCTCTAACGAGAGATATTGGCATTAACCTTGAAGGGTATGCACCTGTTGATATTACAGCGAGCAGAGCGAATACGTTATACTTTATCCGTGAACAAGAGGAAGATGTTTATTTTGTACCTGTAACTAGACGAGCCGATGCGGATGACAATCAAGCATTAGCTGTCGTTGAACAACTCCTCGAAGGTCCGGCGATTCAATCGAACTTACTCACAGGCATCCGGTCAGGTGTGCAGTTAATTGAAGAACCGACGCTAGAAGATGGAGTGTTGACGTTAAACTTTAATGAGGCGTTACTCACAGAGAATAGCGGAACAGCCGTATCTGAAGAAGCGCTTACGATGCTAACGCTCTCGTTAACGGAACTAGAAGGTGTGAATGAGGTATCGTACCAAGTAAATGGAACCCAGGCGTTAAATCGGAGCAACGGAGAGACACTCACCGAACCTGTCACACGTCCGGTTATGCTAAATCGCGGTGAGTTTTAGCAGCATTGTTCGATTCATGATATACTAGTAGAAAATGAGGCGGCATCTGCTGCCTTTTTGTTATGCAATGATCAAAGAGGAAGTAGGGTATTCAGTTGAGGAACGACGGAAGAGAAACGAATGATATTCGTAAAACAACAATTGAAACAAATTATATTAAACATCCAGAGGGATCGGTACTCATCTCAGTCGGTGATACACGAGTCATTTGTTCAGCGACAGTTGAAGAACGGGTTCCTCCTTTTTTAAGAGGTCAAGGAAAAGGCTGGATTACCGCAGAGTATAGCATGTTGCCAAGAGCGACTGAAAAGCGCAATATTCGAGAATCATCAAAAGGGAAAGTGACAGGTCGCACGATGGAAATCCAACGATTAATTGGACGAGCGTTGCGAGCGGTCATTGACTTGATAAGCTTGGTGAACGAACGATTTGGGTGGACTGTGACGTAATACAAGCAGATGGTGGAACGCGAACGGCCTCGATCACAGGCGCTTATGTTGCTACAGCCCTAGCGTTGTCCAAACTACTAAAAGATGAAGTGATTCAAGAGCAGCCCCTCGTTGATCAACTCGCTGCAGTCTCTGTCGGGATTAGTCAAGAAGGCGAAGTGCTTCTTGATTTATGTTATGAAGAAGATGCGTCTGCTGCTGTCGACTTGAATGTCGTTATGACAGGCAAAGGTGAGTTCGTAGAGTTACAAGGTACAGGAGAAGAAGCGACATTTTCAGCGCGACAACTCACACACATGTTAGAGTATGCAGAAGCGGGGATTTCATCTTTACTTCATATTCAACAAGACGTGCTCCAGTCTGCAGAAGCTAGAGAATCTTAAAAATAGAGGTGAGATGGATGAAAAAGATTGTGTTAGCTACCGGCAATGAAGGCAAAAGAAAAGAATTTGAGCGCATGCTCGAAGGAAAGGCCGAAATTCAATCGTTAAAAGATTATCCGGACTGCCCAGAAGTTGAAGAAACAGGTACAACATTCGCGGAAAACGCCAAACTCAAAGCCGATTTTGTCGCACAGTACACGGGGTTACCCGCTCTCGCTGACGACTCCGGTCTCGAAGTTGATGCCCTTGATGGTGCTCCCGGTGTGTATTCTGCAAGGTTCGCGGGACCTGAGAAAGACGATGACAAAAACAATCAAAAACTACTCGATGAGCTTCGAGACGTCTCTGACGCGGAACGTACGGCGAGGTTCGTGTGTGCACTCGCTTATATCGACCCAAACAAAAAGACCGAAGAGATGATCCTTGGCCATTGTGAAGGGACAATCGGACGAGAGCCAAAAGGGGAAAATGGTTTTGGTTACGATCCGCTTATGTATATCCCGTCCTTTGGTAAAACGTTGGCGGAGATGAGTGCTGATGAGAAGAACAAGATCAGTCACCGAGGACGTGCCTCGAGCAATTACAGAACGTGTGGAACAAACTGTAACAACGGAGGTGATCGTGATGACTAAACTTGTCGTACTGAGTGATACACACGGCGATCGTGAATGGCTTAACCGAATCTATGAACGTCATGCCACTGAAGCGGACGGCTGGTTCCATTGTGGCGACTCGGAACTTAATGGAAATGACCCACTAGTGCAACCGTTTCGGATTGTAAACGGAAATACCGATATCGATATGCCGTTTCAAGACGTTCTTGAAACAACGGTTCAAGGTGTGAAAATATGGCAAACACATGGGCATTTGCTCCGTGTAACCCGAGGCAATCACGAAGCGCTTCATAGCATTGCCAAAGAAAAGGGTGCACGTATCGTCCTATACGGTCATACACATGTCGCTGAAGCACATGAACATGAAGGCGCGTTGTTTCTAAACCCTGGTAGTCTCGTGCAACCTCGCACGGACCGGCCACCAACGTATAGTATTGTGACAATCGCTGAAGGTCAGGTGACGTCCATTCGATTTTTGGAACGAGACAGTGGCAAAGAAATCGAAGATTTAACGTGGCAAGCGAAGTAACCGTTGATTGCTGCTCATTAAGCAGCAATCAATCCCAAAAAAATTACAAAAACCGATTGACTCATTAGCAATTTTTAGGTACTATATTAATTGTCGTCATTAACTCTTTTTCACCTTTGTCCCAGTAGCTCAGCTGGATAGAGCAACAGCCTTCTAAGCTGTGGGTCGGGAGTTCGAATCTCTCCTGGGACGCCATTTTCATTTACTTAACCACGTTTTTGACGCAAGATTGACGCAAGATTTTATTTTACCCCTCTTTTTTGGAAAAGAATTGCTCGAAAAGTTGGGCTGCCTCACGATCAACTTCAACAATTGAATGACCGTATATATCCATCGTCGTTCCGATCTTTGAATGACGCGCTCGAGAGCTGATGGATTTCATTGGGAGATTTTGAGAAATTAAAAACGTAATGGATATATGACGTAAATCATGAAACCGCACCTTCGGGAGTTGGTTTTTTTTAATGAATCGAATCCACCACTGGCTGATTGAATCTGGTCGAATGGGACGGCCGTGATCATTGCAAAATAGAAATACATTATCTGGATACTCCCACTTATCCCTCATGAGCATCTTCCACTTCTTTTTATCAAGAAGTAGTTTCTCGACCATCACCATAAGAGTCTCCGGTATGGCTGCTACCCCCTCTAAATGATTTTTGGTAGGTATGATTTCTACCCCGCCTCCTGACATCTCACCTAGAGATTTATCAATTCGAATAGCACATTCGTCGATTAATATACTGTTGTCGTCCAATGCCGCAATTTCTGCTTCCCTTGCTGATGTTATAAAAGCAATCCAAAAGAGTACTTGCTTGTCAAATGGCTCTGTCTTTATCGCATCTATTAATTCCCAAATTTGCTCTTTGTTGTAGTTAATCTGAGCCTTGCTTGACCCTTTTGATGGCAACTTGACCCCTTTCGCCGGATTCTCTTTGATCAACCGTATGATTGGGCACATTTGAGCAAGCTGTTATACGCCTTATACACATTGTGGATCGATGACGGCGATAGGCGCCTGGTTTGTTATCTAAGCGGGAACCGTCTTTTTGTAATTCTGAGATGTAATTTACAATGTGGATGGTTTTAATGTCCTTAATTTTTTTATGACCAAACCGAGGTAACAAACGCTTTTCAATGATTTTTACGTTTTCTTCTAAGGTTGCCTTTGATCCATAGTTAATAGGTGCGTACTTCGTTGCCCATTCCTTTTCGTACAATTGGTGTAACGTCATATTTTCAGGACGGATATAATTTCCCGATAATAATTCAGCTTCAAACTTCGCAAGTTCTTTTCGAGCTTCGGAAATATTTTTTGCTCGTATCGTTTTATATTCCCGATCCGCATATCCGCGAGCGTCTACTCCCACCGTTACTTGTAGTTGCCAACTATCTTTTCCGCGTTGCCGTATGCTTCCCATTTATCTCACTCCTAGATTTTGATATGGATCATAGTAAATTTGCTCGACTCGCTTCTTCGCTGCCCAGAGCGGGACGTCAAAAGCCCTGGCGATGTCGTGATAGGTAACGGCACCGTGGTGTCTAAATTGCTCGCCGACGAGCTTGCGTGGCATGGATGCGTAAAGAGCTCCGATGTTTGCACGCCATTCTGATAACTCGATAAACATAGGGTGTGCGTATCTTTGGTCAAAGTCGTCCAAAACAAAGTGCGTAAAGTCATGATAAAATAGCAAATTTTGTTCCGATTTGGTTGCACGCTTGTCCATCCAGATTGTCCTAATACCCATGTCGTCACTACCGATTGTAGGTCTGCGATGCCATTTTAATTCGATTAAAAATGTCTCGGCCATCTTTTCAATGTTTAATTGATCGATAGTTTTGATTTGGTTTAGCTATATACTCTGTTGACAAGACTTTCAATAATAGTCAAAAAACCACCCCTGGACCAAACGTGTGTTCTCTTTTTAGTTTTTATAAAACCCGGAATTCTCCGGGCAGTAACTTAGTTTAAGATTCTTCCTCTGCAATGACGGCTTCGATGTCGACAATATCACCATTATCTTTATATACATGGTATTCACCTAGAATTAACCCTGTACCGAGATCGCTTGCGTCATGCTGTTCTCCATCAACATATTCGTAGACAGCCACATAATAGTAGATACCTAAGTCATTAGCGCTTGTGGTTGTGCCATTTGTAAAGTCAATAAACCAATGCACACCGTCATTTTCTTCCCAATATTCGTCGGCATACGAAAGTAAATATTCATGCATTAAAACGCCATTGGAATGTTCAACTTTTTTCCAACTATCAGTGTTGTCGTTACGCACACTCATAGTGGTGATAGAAGAGAGTTCATTAATATCGCCATCAGCCGTTCCGACAACATGATCTCTATCTTCTATTTCTGTATTTTTTTCTTCGGTTTCATTATCCGATACATCTACCTCAGCATCTTCTTCAACACTTTCATCTTCTCTGGTTATCTCTTCAACCTCTTCGATTTCAACAGCTTCATTTGATGCATCTGCTTCCTCAGCACCTTCTATTTCGTTTGATTCAGCAGATTGCTCCTCGTCATCGCTGCAAGCGACAATAAAAGAAGCGCCAAATATAAAGATCATGGGTAACAATAACTTCTTTTTCCTCACCGTATTCCTCCTAGCTATGATCGAAAGGGTCCTTTTTGTCTTGACCGAATTCTTTTTGCAACTTCCTTCGCTTCTTGTTACGTTCCCGCACAAACTCCAAAATTTCTTCAACTTCTTCTTTTTCTTCATCGGTCATGTCCAGGAAACCGCCATAAGCGTAAACTCGTTGCTCAGTTTCTGATTGGCCAGTTTTGTGGCCGAGCAAAAAGTCTGTTGTAACATCGAAATAATCCGCAATCTTCTTTAAAGTTTCATAATCAGGCTCTCTTGATCCGTTTTCATAGCCTGAATATGTTGTCCTAGGGATTCCTAACCTTTTAGATAACTCGGTTTGACTTACCTTCAATTCAGTTCTTAATTTAGATAATTTATCAGCGAGCATAGCCTACTCCTTACATTGATATGCCATCAGTATACATGACTCAATAAGAGTCATAAACAAATGACGCAAAAAGAATCAAAAAGGTATTGACTTGACTCAAAACGAGTCTTATAATGTTAATCAGATAGACGCAAAACGAGTCAAGGAGGGTCGAGAATGAGAAAATGGCTTGCTGACTTAAGAGAAGAAGCAGGATATTCTCAACAAGCGTTAGCTGATAGAATTATGATTTCAAGAAGTCACTTGTCAAGTATTGAAGTAGGGACTCGAGATCCAAGTGTCGATACAGCAAAGAGCATCAGTTCGGCATTAGGATTTCAGTGGACGCTTTTTTTTGAAGATAACGGACGCATATCGAGTCGGAAAACAACTGCATAGGAGGAATTCAAATGAACGAACAAACGATAGAAGCCGCCACTGATAAAAAGACGACCTCTAAAGTCATTCCTAAGCATTCTTTCTGTTCATTATGCAAAAGAGAGCGCCATTTACCTGAAGCGAAATATTGCTCCTCATGTGGAAATGAACTAGCAGTTCATTAAAAAGGAATGTCGTCATCTGTGAGCTTGGGTTGAGGATCGGAAACTTCCACTTTTGGATGATCGACTTTAATTAATCCTTTGCGATTAAACAGTGAATCAGTTCCGCACTTAGGGCAGAAAGGAGTATCGGGTTCTAAAGCGTATTCCTTATCTTCTGTGTCATGAGCCACTTCATTATTGCCGTATCCACTAGTGAATTTTGTAGTCCCAGTGCACTCATTGCGAATAGGAAACCCGCATTCAGTGCAGTGAGTATGATCTTCTTTTAAATCAGTGATTTCGTTAGAGCAATTCAAACAGTTTTTTACGAAAAAATTTTCATGAAATTCTATCGCCATATCTTCACCCCCTTTACCTGTCCTATTCGACAGCTAGGGACAAATTCCTACAAGGAGGCAATAATATGAACCAACTAGTTTTCATCAAAAACCAAGACGTAGTAACCGACAGCCAAACAGTAGCCAAATCTTTCGGTAAAAGACACAACGATGTGTTAAGAGACATCAGAAACATGGAATGTAGCCCAGAATTCAATCAGCGCAATTTTGCGCAGATCGATTACACAGATGATCAGAACAGAAAGTATCCAAAGTACATGATCAAGCAAGATGGCTTCGCTTTTCTGGTTATGGGCTACACGGGCAAAGAAGCTGCAAGATTTAAGGAATTATACATCAATGAGTTTAATCGAATGAAGCAGCAATTGAACAAACCAATGACAGTAGAAGAAATGATTATCGCTCAAGCTGAATCAGTGCGAGAGGTGAAACAAGAAGTCGCTGACATTAAGCAAGTGGTAGACAACGAGGTTTGGGTCAACGAACGGATGAAGAAACAGATACAAGACACTGTATCTCGTCGTGTGTTTGCATTAAGACGCCAAGGGCATGAAGCCCACTTTCAAACCATCTACTCGGCGCTTAAAAGGTATTACGGTGTCAGCAAGTACGACAAGATACCGCGGAAAGACTTTGATGAAGCAATCCAGTATATCGATGGCTGGTTCCCGAGAGAGAAAAAGAAATCACAACTAGTATGAGGTGATCCCCATGAGCTATGAAGTTGTCAAAGAGCGGTTTACGGAACTTGCTATCACAGAGAATGTCAGGGCATTAACGGAAATGGAGTTAGCGGAGTTACACGAAAGCATGATTTACTTGCAGAATTTTTATCACGAGGCAGGAAAGATCAAAGAACTAATGTACATCGCCCATATCACTGAAGACTGGGATTGGTTGCATCAACTGTGTGCACGACTTGATCAATTAGAAGGGAGGATGGATTGATGGAGAAAAGGACCTGGGACGCACAGCAGGTGGCGGATTACCTCGGCGTCCACAAACACTCGGTGTATAAACTGGCGAAGCAAGGAGAGATCCCACATTTTAAAGTATTGAGCAGGATATTTTTCTTGGAGGAAGAGGTTGAAGCGTGGATTATGAATCAAGCAACGATGCGAGTTGGATGAACTAATCACATCATAACTTGACCTACAGCCTGCAATCTATGACAAACAGTCATTTATGACAATCCATCATATTTGGGAGGTGAGACGATGTGGACGGCACGCAAGCATTAGGCAAAATATTCCGCAAAGCACGCAAAAGACAAGGCTTAACGCAACTGGCACTAGCGGCAATGCTCAACATAGACCAGGCTATAGTATCTCGTGTCGAGAGCAGTAAGATGATCCCGGATTTTTACACTACGCAGGAGTGGGCCAAACGCTTAAATTGCCAAGACGCTGTTTTGTTTAGCTTTTTAGGCACAGACGCCCCGGTGGTCATCCAACAGATGGTGGAGACGCTGTCAGGCGTAGCAGGATTTATATCACTAATAGGAGTGATCACATGAGCGAGAAAGCGCAAGGCGTGTTGCTTGTAGGATTGTTTGCAACTGGATTATTGGCGGCGTTGACAGTCGCTCACATCAATTTTTGAGGAGGCTAAACATGATCGAAAACACAATGCTACTGCCACACAAATATCTTGATCCGGTCGAGCCGATGGTTATAGGCGAGTGTGAAGGATGCAAAGACAATGTGCATGAGACAGATGAGCATTTGGAGATTGACGACGTGCTTTTACACGACGACACAACTTGTATAGCGGCATACATCAGAGAGGTGGCAGTGCGCAGATGATCACTGAGCAAGACGTAAGATACTACATTGTCAATCACATTAAGGTGCTCGGCTTAAAGCGAGGCATTAGGCAGGTAGCAATGAGATTGGGATTTAGCGAGCAGACAGTTGTAGATCTTTATTTGGACAAAAAAAGAGCCGTTTGAGCTGCAACTCAAAACGACTCTGGGGTTAAACACAATAAATTATATCCCCAGTATACCGTATGACCCCGCGGTTATCAACTGGGCACAGGAGGCGGCAGAATGACAAAATATAACGTTACCGTAGTGATTGAAGTCAGAAAAGAAATCAAAGTGGAAGCAAAAAGCGCAGATGCTGCTATTAACAGAGCGAAGCATAAAAACGCACAAGGTGACGCCGTTACGAAACGCAGTTCCGAAGAGACTCATTATACCGCAAGGGTGGCAGGTGATTCGGAATGACACAGGCAATGATAAGCACAGCCGATCTAAGTCGTGAGGAATGGCTCAACTATCGCAAGCGAGGTATTGGAGGATCAGATGCAGCCGCCGTGCTCGGCATCAGCAAGTATAAAACACCGTTTGAGGTGTGGCATGAAAAATCAGAGGATTACGTGCCAGACACGGACGATCCAAGCGAGGCCGCGTATTTTGGCAACATCTTAGAGGATGTTGTTGCTACCGAATTCGCAAGAAGAACAGGTAAGAAGGTACGCCGAAAGAACTTTATGCTTAAACACCCTACATTTCATTTTATGATCGCTGACGTGGACCGTGTAGTCGTAGGTGAGGACGCAATTTTAGAGTGCAAGACTGCCAATCAGTTTTTGGCCAAGGATTGGGACGGTGAAGAGGTGCCGGATGCTTACCTGGTCCAGGTGCAACACTACCTCGCTGTCACAGGTAAGAGCAAAGCATACTTTGCCGTACTAATCGGCGGACAGCGCTTTGTATGGAAAGAGATTGAGCGCGATAACGAACTCATTGACATGATTATCCGCCAAGAAAAAAAGTTTTGGTATGAGCATGTAGTGGCTGGCGTTGCTCCTGCATTAGACGGTTCAAGCGCAGCAGAAAGGTACATCAAAGAGAAGTACCCGGAATCGGAGAAAGAGAAGGTTGTGAACCTCGGCAAATCGGACTTGGAGAATCTTAAACAGCTAGAGCATATTAAGGAACAGATTAAGCTACTAGGCGTTCAAAAGGCTGAGATCGAGAACAACATTAAAAATCAAATGCAAGACGCTGAGACGGCACTCACGACGGAATTTAAAGTCGTATGGAAAAACGTTGTTAGACAAGGACTTGATACCAAAAAAATAAAGAAAGAAAAGCCCGAGCTTTATGACGAGTATTCGAAGGAAAGCGTATCACGACCATTCACAATCCAATCAGTATAGGAGGCTCTTATGGCTACCAACACATCACTTAAAAACAACCTGCAAAAGAATAACGGTCAAGCTCCAGCACAGCAAGGCACGACGCTCAAAGGCTTGCTCGAAAGTCCGGCAATTAAGAAACGTTTTGAAGAAAACCTCGGCAAGCGATCAAGTCAGTTCATTACGAGCATCGTAAATCTTTATAACTCTGAAAAGATGTTGCAGAAATCGGAACCGATGAGCGTGATCTCGTCAGCGATGATTGCAGCCACAATGGACCTGCCGGTTGATAAAAACCTAGGCTATGCTACATCGTCCCTTACGGCAACAAAGCCACGTTTCAGATTGGCTACAAAGGTTGATCCAGTTGGCATTGAGAACGGGCCAATATAAAAATATTAATGTGATCGAGATCCATGAGGGCGAGTTGCAAAAATGGAACCGTCTCACCGAAGAGATCGACATTGATTTCGAAGCGAAAGAATCCGATAAGGTGATCGGTTACGCAGGGTTTTTCGAGCTTATCAATGGGTTTAGAAAAACCGTGTACTGGACCAAGTCAGAAGTTGAAGCACACAAGAAGAAGTTCAGTAAATCCGATTTTGGCTGGAAGAACGATTGGGATGCAATGGCGAAAAAGACCGTTATCCGCAACCTGTTGTCCAAGTGGGGCATCCTTTCCATCGAACTACAAACAGCGTATGTCGAGGACACAAAGGATCCTAGCGATCGTAAGGAGATTAACGATGATAGTGAATATGTGGACTTCGAGGTTTCCGAGGTGCCTAATGAACCAGCAGATGAACCTCCAGCTGAAACGAAGAAAGAAGCAAAGCAAAAAGGATCAGCAGAAGACCTCGCGCTGAAATTTGAAGAATGAATGACGAATACCGGGTGCTTCTCCCGCCTTGGATAGTAGCTATTAGGCGGGAGAATGAATCCCAGTTTAAGCAGTCGGTGATTAGTTACATCGCCAAAGGGCGGCCTGAGTACAAGGTGATAAGTGTCAAGGGTAGTTATGCGATATGTAGGCGCAATAGATAGGGAGGGGGATAAATCGTGGCAAATCCGCAGAAAGAACAGGGGTATACGGCAGTTGCCAATGAGATTTTAGAGGAAGTAGCCATACGTAAATTCAGCAGTACACAACACAAAATCCTATTGGTGATATGGCGTTATACTTACGGCTTTCATCGGAAAAGCCACGCTTTCTCTATATCCTTTGTGCAGAGCAAAACTGGGCTTAGCAAAGATGCTTCCAAGCGTGGCATTAAAAGTTTAATTGATAAAAACGTAATCACCGTTGTTAAAGAAGCGTCGTTCAATGGGTCCCGAGAGTTGATGTTCAACAAAGATTACGAGACATGGAAAATAGTCTCAGATGCTCCAGAAAATGTTGAAGAAATGGAGCAAAATACCTCTAATAACTCACTGGGTGCAGATAGTAGTACAGGGGGCGGAATAGCACCCCCTACAGGTAGCGCGCCAGCACCCCCTACAGGGGGCGGAAGCGCACCCCAGTTAAAGAAAGAGAAAGAAAGTAAAGAAAGAGTAGTAGTAGACGCGCGCAAGGAAACCCCTTTCTCGTTTTTTGAACAGAACTTTCACATCCTCAACGGTCACATACAAGACAAGATCGGCAACTGGTGCGATGACTTAACTGAGGAAGTCGTGATGGAAGCGATGAAGATTACTTCTGAAAACGGGGTTCGGAAATTCAGCTACACAGAGTCAATTTTACGGGAGTGGTTTAATCACTCTTTAACCGATATCGAAAAAGTAAGAGCGCACGAGCTCCACAAAAAGGAGGCAAAACCAAATGCGAGACATGGGAACAATCCTCAGCGAGATATGGGCAAAGGCAGAACAGGCCAAGAGCAATTCGTCCCGGAGTTCGTCGGACGATACAAGCGTGCATAAATGCCCCCGTTGCCGTGATATTGGCGGGTGGGTCGAGTCTACGGACGATAAGCGCGAGTTTTATGTTAAATGCCCGTGCCTTAAACAGCGCAAAGCCGAGGAGCTACTTGCGGGCAGTGAGATGACCGATGAATTTAAGAAACTAGGTTCTCACAATTTGAGATTGACGGCAAGCCCCAAGCGATCAAGGATGCCTACCAAACGGCGCACGATTACTACACGGCATTTTATGAGGTGCGTGAGGATCGACAAAACAGCATTGCCTTGCTCGGGCAACCGGGTAGCGGCAAAACGCACCTATTGTCAGCTCTAGCAAATAACCTCATACGCAAAAAAGGCGTGGCGGTGCAGTACTTCCCGTTTGTCGAAGGGTTTAATAACTTGAGAGATGATCTGAGTGCATTGGACGGAAAGATTGACCGGATGCAACGTGTAGATGTGTTGTTAATTGATGACCTGTTTAAGCCCGCAAAAGGTGAGCCGAGAGCCACAGCATGGCAAGTAGACCAAATGTACGCAGTAATCAATCACCGGTATCTCAATCACAAGCCGGTCATGGTATCGTCTGAGCTTGATATAAACGCCCTGTGTAACGTCGATGAGGCACTAGGTACTCGGATTTTTGAGATGTGCAAGGACTTTATCGTGACGATACAAGGTGATCGTTTTGAGCTTAATCACAGATTGGCAGGTGCTATGTAATGTGCAAAACATGCGATGACACCGGGACGCTATGGACAGAACTAGGCTACGGGTGCGTGGTCACCCAATGCCCGACTTGCACGGACGAGGATCGGAGGCTCAGGCAAGAGGAGAGGGCGCGGTTGCTCGCGAAGTGGGAAGCGGATATGAGGAGGTGGGCGGTGTGATTCCAAGGATCTTGCATTATCCAGGTAGTAAGTGGCGAATCGCTCAGTGGATCATTGAGCAGATGCCGCCGCATGAAACGTATCTTGAACCATTCTTCGGATCCGGAGCCGTGTTTTTCTCAAAACCACCTTCAACCGTTGAAACGATAAATGATCTTGATAGCCAGATTGTTAACTTGTTCCGGATCCTACGCGACCAACCAACCGAATTGGCCAGAATGATCGAATATACACCATTGTCCCGCGAAGAGTATTACAGCAGTTACGAGCAAACAGGCGATCAGATGGAGGATGCCCGGCGGTTTTTGATTAGGTGCTGGCAAGCGATAGGCGCTAAGACAAGTGACCGCACAGGGTGGCGAAGCATCATTAAAGCAAATGGACCCAAAACGACAAGAGAGTGGGCGCGACTGCCAGACAAAATCACGGCAGTATCGGGACGATTAAAACAAGCGCAGATTGAGCAGCAGCCAGCTCTCCAATTATTGGATCGATACAAGCGTGAGGGAGTCCTGATATATGCAGATCCGCCTTATATCATTGAGACGAGGACCAAGCGCCACTATAAGCACGAAATGACAATAGACGACCACATTGATCTACTAGACGCGTTAAATGATCATCCAGGGCCGGTGCTGTTATCCGGTTACGCACACAAGCTGTACGATGATCGTTTGAGAGGTTGGAAGGTTGAGACACGGCAAGTAGCCGCAGAAGGTGGAGCAACGCGAAATGAAGTATTGTGGCTCAACCCAGTCGCCGCAGATTGTTTATGGGATGAGACTATGCTAGGAGGCGGTTAGCGTGAGAGAAACGATCACATTGCAAGAATATCTAAACGCTGAAAAAAAAGGAATATCTCGAAAACTAGTGCAAGTAAGGCTGAGACACGGTTGGAGCAAAGACCGTGCATTAACGCAGGAGAAAAGGGAGTTTAGCAATGTCTTTGACGAGTGGGTTAAATCCACAAACGGCATTAGTTATAAAACATTCCATAAGCGTCGTGAGCGTGGAATGGATGCGGATTTAGCAGGCACTAAGCCTGTGAGGAAGATGCGAGCATGAAATCCCTCGAACTATTTGCCGGCATCGGTGGAATTAGTTTAGCAGCAGAGTGGGCAGGCATAGATACAGTTGCTTTTTGCGAACGTGAACCTTACTGCCAAAAGGTACTAAATAAGCATTGGCCGGACGTACCGATATTTGATGACGTTACAACACTAGATAAATCAACCCTAGAGGAAAGAGGTGTAGACGTTGGAGCAATTGAGCTTATTACCGGAGGATTCCCTTGCCAACCTTACAGTATCGCCGGGAAGCGACAAGGCACGGAAGATGACCGCGACCTCTGGCCAGAAATGTTTAGGATCATCGAAGAAATTAGACCCCGTTGGGTTGTTGGTGAAAACGTTGCTAACTTCGCAACAATGGAGCTCGACCGGACGCTTTTTGACTTGGAACCATCGGTTACAAAGGGCGCGCGGTTATATTACCGGCTTGTGCCATCGGCGCCCCGCACAGACGAGATCGGACGTTTATTGTGGCCTACGCCGAACAGTTGGGACGCGAAGAGGGGGCCGTTATCCAAAAAGGAGATGGATACTGGCGATCACATGACCAATTTAATTACGGCAGTGAAGCACTGGCCAACTCCGACATCAGAGAAGGGGATGAATGGAGGGGAACAGGCGAGAGATATGATGTCAGTCCTGGTGAGCAAAGGGAAAATATCAGAGGAAGAGAAAAACCAAATGCTATACACAACACATGGTGGGCAACTGAACCCGCCGTGGGTCGAGTGGCTCATGGGGTTCCCGATCGGTGGACAGAATTAGAGGACTTGGAAACGCAGTAGTACCGCAGCAGATCTACCCGATATTTGAAGCGATTATAAAAATCGAAGAGAGCAACAAGTAGGAGGCAGCCGGTGAGTGAACTCATCGCTCCTCTCTACAAATCAACTTTTGTTATTGGGATTTACTTGCTCTTCGATCGCTGAGAATGGGGTGAACTAATCCCCAATAAACGGTACCTCCGAGCGTAATGCTGATAACAAATGACCAATTAATCTCATCGTCAAAAAAGAATGTAACAAGAAATGCAATTACAAAATGGCTCAACGACCCTTGAAGGGTGTACTTTAGTCGTTTATTCATAATATCAACTCCAAGCGTATATCTATTGAAATTACCCTTTAAATTAGGTGATCAAACAGTGAGGAGGATTTACATGGCACAGCTTAGGATGGCTGCTGAGGAGTATAACAAGCGTCAGCGTAAGAGGCGTAGCAAGTACCACAACAAACGCGTTGAGGTGGACGGCATTACGTTTGACAGCAAGCGAGAGGCTAGATACTACCAAGATCTGATGCTGCGTAAACGGCTGGGATATAAAAGATTTTGTAATGCAGCCAGAGTACTTGTTGCAAGATGGTTTCCGTAAAAACGGAGTGACGCACCGGGCGATCAAATATAAAGCGGATTTTAAGGTGTATCACATCGACGGGTCGGTAGAAATTGTGGATGTGAAGGGCATGGAAACCGAGGCTTTTAAGTTGAAGCGAAAAATGTTTGAAAAGCAGTATCCTGACTTATCGCTAAAAATCGTGAGGTGATGATATGGCGAAAACAGTGGCTACAGAGGACTTGGAGCGTCGTATCTATTTCACTACAAAAAAGATGGGCACATTCGGCTGTTTCGAGGTAACGATAGGATTTGGTGGCAAAGAGCGAGTGATATATGACCTACGATACTAAAGGAGTTTGGCGCTGTTATGAGATTAAAACGTCGGTGTCGGATTTCAGGAGCAAAAGCAAAAATACCTTTGTTGGTCATCTGAACTACTATGTAATGCCACATGAATTGTTTACCAAAGTGCGAGACGAGATCCCTGCACACATCGGTGTTTACGTTAATGGAATTAGTGTAGATAAACGAGCGAAAAGACAAGAGTTATTGATAGATGAACAGGTGCTCAAGGACTCTTTTATAAGGTCATTGGATCGAGAACACCAAAAATTTTATAAAAGCCAGAGTAAAACAATCATTCAAAACACAGAGAGAAAATTACGTAATTTAGAACAAAGCAAAGAAAGATATCAGCAGGAAAATCGTCGATTAACCATGCACCTTCAGCACAAATTTGGTCGTAATTGGAGACAAATTATTGGATGGGAGTGAACGCGGTGAGTGATCAGTTATGTGGATCAGTTGAGAGGATAAACAAATCGATTGATAAGAAACTCGAGATTGTTACAAAACGAATGGACGGGAAAGAGCGAATGGCATACATGAATGTTGATGGCGGCTAAAAGAATCATAAAAGAAGAGGTGGAGGGATCGGATTGACCTTTAAATTCGGCGATGTTCTAGAAAATGGATGGACAGGGGAAGACAATCCCGGCAGAAAGGCAATATTCCTTAGGAAAACTAAGAAATTCATTCATGTCATGCATTTTGATGGGACTCTAAGTGAGTTTTATAACGATAAAGATCACCGTTTAGTAAAAATTGGTAGCATCATAGATCAAAATAAACTAGACCATTTAAAAAACGAAATGAAGATAAAGAAAGCTAATTGGAGGAAACGACATGAAACCGAAAAATAGTGAGCAACTCAAATGGCAACGCGAAGTGATTAGGCAGGAGATCGAGGCGGACAAGGCGGAACAGCGTGCGAGAGAGATTGCGGGGAGGTTGTAGGATGCCACCACTTTACTGGTACGAGTATCTTTACAGACCGCCGGGTCCGTGGTGTCAGCCGCCTAATATGGCAGAAATCGACATGTTTTATGGCAAGTATGGTGCGGTGGCATATCGACGGGAGCTTACGGTGGATGAGTTTTTAAAATACGAGTTGCAGAGGTTATATAGATAAAAGACAAAAAAAGACCCCTTGCGGAGTCTGTACCCACAGAGAGTATACCACATACACGGGAGGGGTCGCATTGTTTAAGACGGCGGAGATTGATTTGAGCAAAGATGCGGTGTTGATTATAAAAGGCGGCGAGATTACACAGGTGGAGAAGCCAGTCACGGGGTTTGGAGAGCAAGTCATTACATGGCAGGACCATAAGCTGGTGCATAAAAAGGTATCGGCGACAGAGCGATTGTAGGAGGCGGTGAAAGGTATCTATATTGATAATTTTTTATTCGACTGGGAAATAAATGATGACGGCGAAATTTTGTTGAGATTTCAAATTGAGGGCGTTGAGCATTCGTTAGGAATCACAGAAAGAGACGCTTCAAGATTTCTGCACCTTTTTCAAATGAAGGCGCTCGAAAAATACAAATTCTAATTAAATAAATGGGAGGCGGTAAGGTGAGCGAAGAGAAAGTTAACTACAGACAAATAGATTTTGATGAAGCTATACAAATGATCGCGAAAAAAGAATGCGGAAATCTCTACCTACAGAAGAACGCAGGTATTGAAAAAAGCACGAATTTTACATTCCCACTACAAAAATTGCACGAATATACGTGGTTTCGGAAGGAAATCGTTAGTTAACTAAACAAGCTACCGAAAAAATCGGGGCACTGATTGATGCAGCAATCGCTGTGTTAGTTGGTGCTCTTTTTAGTTGGGAGGGATTGGATGGCGGAGCAGAAGAAGCCAAAGAAACCAAAGGAAAAGCTATCTGAG